>JAPWUY010000243.1 GCA_028275295.1 Thermodesulfobacteriota bacterium
CGGTGCTTCATCTCCGTTACGGGCTCTACCTCCCAAGGGACGCGTCGGCATCCGGTACCCCCCTTCCAGCTCCTAACACCGAGTCACCCAACAGCGAGAGTATTATACATACAAGGCACGCGCTCTGCGCGTCCGCGTGGTTAGGACGGACGCAAGCCCTGGGTATGGCATGATCACCGAGGAGCGAACGAACGGCCAATGGCCTAATAGGGAGATGCTCCGGTCAAGCGCAAGTCTTTCCCGCGGGCGTGCGGAGCCCGCCCCTCCGCGGGGGGCAAGCCTCGGTGGAAGGCCTTGCGGGGGAAGGGCCGGGGATAACGCGGAGGTGGTTTTCTCGGAAGGGCGCGGTCTCCGCGCCCGGATGGCAAGGCGGTACGCAAGCCTGGGTATGGCATGATCACCGACAAGTAGGCGGCAGTCGTGGGCCTAATGGAGACATGCCTCGATCAAGCGCCAGCGTTCCTTGCGGGCCTCCAGAGCCCGCCCCTCCGCCACATGTGACGTGCATGGGCTGAAGCCTTCTTTATCCCGGGACTTTCGGCTCGAAGGTCTTCTACCCTTCTAGGGGGCATAGATCCAGATCCTTGGCCATGGCTTCAACCTCTTTGAAGGATAGCTCCCTCATGGGTATCTCCTGGGAAAGGGCCTCCAGAAGATCCGATAGCTCGTCTTCCAGCCCAGGAGCTATGAGCATCTCCACAAGGCCTTTCTCCCCATCGAGAGTCCTCACAACTGCAAGCCCCTCGTAGGCATGAATTATGAAGCCCACGTAAGCTATCTCCTCTGGTGGCAGGAGAAAGTATCTGATCTTGTCTTTCAAAAGGGCTCTCCTTGTACTCTTCTCGCTTTTCCCGCCTCATCCTCTTCTTGAAGCCCCCTGGAGTTTGTGCCTAGAATGAGTTTGAAACCGAAGCGAGGGGTTGGCACGTCCACAAGGGGCTCGAGGGAGCCTTTCCGGGGAAGCCTCCTGGAAAATGATAACACCGAGGGATCATGGATGTCACATGGAGAGACCATAATTGCCATAGATGTGGGAAGTGGAACCCAGGACATCTTTTTCTTGGATCCCGCGAGGGAAGTCGAGAATTGTCTCCAGATGGTCCTTCCCTCCCCGACCTCGCTCCTTGCTCGAAAGATAAGCCAGGCAAGGGAGAGGAGGATTCCCATCCACCTTACTGGAAACCTCATGGGCGGCGGGCCTGTGGCCTGGGCTGTGAGGGAGCACCTGCGAAGTGGACTTGCTGTGACAGCCGAGCCAGAAGCAGCCCTCACACTCCACGACGACCTGTCCAAAGTGGAGGAGATGGGAGTTCGATTGAACCAAGGGCCTTTGCCAGGTGCCATGGTCATTCGCATGGGGGATGTGGAGGTGGACTTCCTCGAGGGGATACTCCGTAGGGTGGGGTTGGAGTCTCCTGACATTTGGTGCGTTGCAGTTCAGGATCACGGGCACCAGCCCAAGGGGAGCAACCGAGCCTTCAGGTTCCAACACTGGGAAGGTTTCCTGGAACAAGGAGGAAAAATAGAGGACGCCCTTTACAGCGAGCCGCCCCATTACCTCACGAGAATGAGCTCTGTTTTGAAGCAGGTCCCCAATGGGAGGGTCATGGATACTGGGATGGCAGCGATAAACGGAGCCCTTTGCGACCCCTGGGTGGCCTCCAAGGTGGAAGAGGGGGTCATGGTGGTGAATCTCGGGAACCAGCACACCCTGGCTGCCCTCATCTCGGGCGAGAGGGCATTCGGGCTTTTCGAGCATCACACGGGGGCTTTGTCAGCTCCTTCCTTGGTCAAGTGGCTCGAGAGGTTCCGAAAGGGAGATCTCTCTTCCCAGGAAGTCAGGGAGGACGGGGGACATGGCTGCGCATACAGCCCTGAGAGCCCCTCCACATGGAATTTTCCCTGGACAGTGGTTACAGGCCCCAGAAGGCAAATGGCCAGAGGCCTAGGATGGTACATGGCAGCGCCTTTTGGAAACATGATGCTCACGGGTTGTTTTGGCCTTGTGAGGGCTTACATGAAAAGAAAGGGTATCCACTGGCCTCAAGGAGGTGAGCCATGAGCCGCATTCCCAAGCCAGATGATGCTCGGAAGAGAATCGAGGAGTTGAGAAAGGCGATCAACTACCACAATTACCTCTATTACGTTCTGGACTCGCCCGAGATATCCGACGCCCAGTACGATGCCATGTTCCGGGAGCTGGAAGAGCTCGAAAGGGCCTATCCTGAGTTCGTGACCCCCGATTCACCAACCCAGAGGGTTGGCGCTCCGCCTCTGGATAAATTCGCGACAGTGGAACACGCTCAACCCATGCTGAGCCTGGCAAATGCCTTCACCGACGAGGAGGCGAGGGAGTTCGATGAGAGGGTGAGGCGGTTCCTCCAATGGTCAGGGACCGTAGAGTACGTAGTGGAGCCCAAGATGGACGGGGTCGCAGTGGAACTCGTGTACATCAATGGCTCCCTCACAACAGGCTCTACAAGGGGCGACGGCATAAGGGGAGAGGATGTGACCCAGAACATAAGAACCATAAAGAGCATCCCCTTGAGACTTCTCGAGCCCCAGCCCCCGGCTCCACCCATCCCGGAAAGGGTGGATGTGAGGGGGGAGGTGTACATGCGAATAAAGGATTTCCTGGAACTCAACGAGAAAAGGAGGGAGAGCGGGGAACCCCTTTTCGCCAACCCCAGGAATGCTGCTGCGGGATCCCTGAGGCAGCTCGACTCCTCCATCACCGCCCAAAGACCCTTGGATATGTTCGCATACGGGATAGGGGAGCTCAGGGGGGTCTCCTTCGATACCCACTGGGAGGTGCTCCAAGGTTTGAAGGCCTGGGGGCTCAAAGTGAATCCCCTGGTGAAACTCTGTAAGGGGATAGACGAAGCCATAGACCGTTACCACGAGCTTCTGGAAATGAGACACGAACTCCCGTACGAGGCGGATGGCGCTGTGTTGAAAGTCAATTCCATCTCCCTCCAAAGGGCCTTGGGGGAGATATCCAGAAGCCCCAGATGGGCCATTGCCTTCAAGTTTCCATCGAAACAAGAGACCACGGTAGTGAGGGACATACAGGTTCAGGTGGGAAGAACGGGTGTTCTGACCCCCGTGGCCATCTTGGAGCCAGTGAGGGTAGGGGGAGTGCAGGTGAGCCGGGCCACCCTCCATAACCAGGACGAGGTGGAGAGAAAAGATGTGAGGGTTGGAGACACGGTGATAGTGCAGAGGGCGGGGGAGGTCATACCCGAGATAGTGAGCGTAGTCATTGAAAAAAGGCCGCCAGGGGCAAAGCCCTTCAGAATGCCCGAGAAGTGTCCAGTCTGTGGGGCCAGGGTGGAAAGATTGGAGGGAGAGGTGGCCCACAGGTGCATGGGAATATCCTGCCCTGCCAAGCTCAAAGAGAGCATTATCCATTTCGCTTCCAAGAGGGCAATGGACATAGACGGGATGGGCGAGAAGCTCGTGGATCAGCTGGTGGAAAAGGGACTGGTGAAGAGTCTCGATGATATCTACAGACTGACGTTGGAGAATCTCGCATCTCTGGAGAGGATGGCCGAGAAGTCCGCATCCAACGTTCTCGAGGCCATCGAGAAGAGCAAGGAAATACCGCTCGATAGATTCTACTATGCCTTGGGGATCAGGCATGTGGGGGAGCACCTGGCGAGAGTGCTTGCCAGGCACTACCCGGATCCCAGGCTCCTCATGGATGCCAAGGAAGAGGAGCTCGAGGCCATAAGGGACATTGGACCCAAGGTGGCCCGTGCCATAGCGAGCTTTTTCCGGGAGCCCCAGAACAGGAAAGTGGTGGAAGAGTTGTTCAGACTCGGGGTGAGGCCAGTGGCTCCTTCCACTGCCAGGCCATCTCCTCTCCAGGGTAAGACTGTGGTCTTCACAGGGGCCTTGAGCTCCATGACTAGACAGGAGGCACAAGCCCTCGTGGAGAGGCTAGGGGGAAGGCCGGCCTCGAGCGTGAGTCGTAAGACGGATATCGTGGTTGCGGGCCCAGGGGCTGGCTCCAAGTTGAGGGAGGCTCAAAACCTGGGGATTCCAGTGATATCCGAGGAAGAGTTCCTGAAGATGGTGGCTCAGGCTGAGCGAGAAGGAGGAGGGGGCCATGGATGAGGTTCAGGCTCATGTGTGGGTGTCGGGCAGAGTGCAGGGGGTCTTCTTCAGACACAATACCCAGAGGGAAGCTACGAGGAGAAAGCTCAAGGGTTGGGTGAGAAATCTGTACGATGGCAGGGTGGAGGCCATATTCAAGGGGAAGCGGGAAAGCGTGGAAGAGATGATCCGTTGGTGTCATCAGGGCCCACCCGGGGCCTGGGTGAGGGAGGTGGAAGTTGTGTGGGAGGACCCGGACCCCAATCTGGTCGATTTCAGGATCCTTTACTGACCGAGGGAGTAAAAGG
>JAPWUY010000245.1 GCA_028275295.1 Thermodesulfobacteriota bacterium
TCCAAATTTCTGACCGTAACTGGCCAGAATCGCCTGAGCTCAAGCGTAACCAGATCGAAAAAGGCTCAGGGCTCTTTCCTTTTGATCCATGGCTTTTACCTCCAAAGCAAAGGCTCGGAGCGAACACAGCCCCTTTTCCTCTGAGCGGCCATATGATAATAGCCCTCGTAGCCCGATGTTACAACCCAATGGGGCGTGAGATGAGGAAGGTCATGGTTTTCTCTTTATGGAACAGAACGCCTTTTCTCCTCGACCCAATGAATTCTCATGGGTTTTTGGACCCCTTTTAGAGATACCTCAGAGGACGCTTTGGGTCGGAGCCAATCCTCTGCCTCTCTGTAAAGATCATCGGAGACCACAACCTCCCCAGGCCCTGCAAGTTGCTGGATCCTATGGGTCAAGTTCACAGCCGAGCCCACAATGCCATATTTGGCCCTGCTCTCTGAGCCGATATTTCCCACTATCACCTCGCCAGCGTGAAGTCCCACCCCAACCTGCAGAACGGGAAGACCTGCTCGCCGGTTTGCCTCGTTCAAGGGGGCCATGGCTTGCTGCATCTCGAAAGCACATCTCAGCCCGCTGAGCGCGGCCTGCCGGACTGGCTCTTCGATGGGGTCGAAAAAAGAGAGCACAGAATCCCCGAAGAAATCCACTATGATGCCCCTATGTTTTCGAATTATCTCTATCGCCATGCCGAAGAAGCGATTCAAGATCTGGATGGTCTTCTCGGGAGTCAAGGACTCGGCAAGGGGCGTAAAGCCTCTCAGGTCAGCAATCATTATTGCCACGGTCCTCTTTTGGCCTCCGAGGCGCATCGCCTCTGGCTTCCTGAGGATCTCCTTGGCGATTTCGTGGTCCACGTACCGACCGAAGGTATTGGTGAGGAGATCCCTCTCTTTCAAACCTTCTATCATCTCGTTGAAGCTTTTGACCAGCCTGCTTATCTCATCTTGGCCTCGAGCTTCCGCCATTGAGACGTAATTACCACGGGCCACTTCCCCTGCGACCTCGCACAGCTCTTGGATCATCTTGGCCCTGGGCCCTATTACCAATCGAATCGTGAGCAAAATCGCCGCCGCGGCTACTGCCAATGCTAAGAGATAATAGTCCCTGAATCCCAATACGGGAGCTAGGACATCCTTTCCCTTGGCAAAAAGGATCATGGTCCACGGTGCTTTCTGGAGCCTGTGGAATCCGGCTATAAGTTCGGGGGGCATGCCAGGTCCCCAGATCGTGCCCGAGGGGTCTACCTTGATGTGAGAGAGGATAGCCATCTCCAAAGGGTCGCCATTCTCTCCAAGCCGGCCCCTGGAGGTCATGAGGGTTCCCGCATGAGCGATGAAGCGCCCCTCCTGATCCACGAGGCAGGCCTGTTCGCTCTCTCTCCAACCGTACCTGAGGGCATCTCCCAAAAGGCCATGCAGGTCCATCGTCACAGCCACTGTCCCCAATGGCTCTCCATTCGAGGCCCGAACCGAAGACTCCAATTTCAGGATGCCTTTCTCAAGGTCAACTTCCATCTCGTACAAAGGCCGGAAACCCCCTTCCTGGAGACTGTCGCGGTCGTGGGGATGAATGTTTGCAGGGGTTTGAACTCGGCCAGAGGTCCCTTTCCCATTGGCCCTGCTCCACTTGACCTCCTTGACCCATTCTTGCCTTCGGAGTTGAGCCAAGATCCAGCTCTGGATGTGCGGGTCCCCCGTCTCCTCCAGGCTCTGCTGAAAGGCCTGGATCAGCTCCAGGGATTCACCAAGTTTCATGTCCACCTCATGGGTGGCCCTTTCCAAGGAGAGAAGAGCTGCCTCGCGCCATTCCCGAAGAATCGTTTCCCTCGCCTTGAGAAAGCCAAGAGCTCCTGCAGCCAAAAGCATCATGGCAACAGGCAGGAGCAAATAAACCGTAAGCCGTTGCTGGAGTGTCAAACTCCTCACGGAAACCATCGCCCTTCCTTCTCCTATGGCAAATATGCCTTAACTTTGGCACCAGAAGCTCGAGATGTTGACACACGCGAACCTTCTCTATATCCTAGCAAAAAAGTCGAAAGAATTCGCCATTCCCGTGGTGTGGGATTCGAGAGGAAGTGGTGGGTCAAGAGGGCGCAGAGGGAAAGGTGGGGGAAAGATGGCTTTGAAGAGGATACTGGTCACATCTCTCTGTGTCTCGCTCAATCTTTTTGCCATGGCTTCATACAGCTGTTTGTGCTCTTTCCTGGCCGGCAACTGGGCTTCAGGTTCGTACAGTTCTCCTCCTCACGATTCAATCACGCACAAGATGGCAGTTGATGGTGGAGAGAAGCAGAAGCACACTGCCTGTGAAACTGACTCTCATCGAGGGGAAAAAGATCATGGGAGCAAGAACCCCAAGCCAGGGATTTCTCACGTGTGTTGCCAACTTACCACCGTTGGAAACATTCTTCTTTTTCCCGAGCTCTTGGAATCCGAACCGTTCGTTTTAGAAGAAGGCGCTTTTCTCCCCTTGGACATCGTCCACCTCATCTACCATCCCCCCAGGATTGGGGCTTGAAGGTTTTTTCCATAAGGCGCGTCTCCGGCTGGCTACCTTCGATGTGGGCGTCTTTCCGCTTGCGGGGTCAGCTTTCCGCCATCGTTCTTCCGATGGCGTTCCTATGGAGGTCCCATGGGAGGAGGCTGAGTCCTCGCTTGGCACGGCAGGCCCACATCTCCTGTGGGGGGTTCTAGGAGGGGGCTTGGGCTCCGGCAAGTCCGGGTCGGAAAGACCCGCATCCCCCTAGCGTCGGCCTCCTCGTGGATGTTCGCCGGCGTGGCCATCTAGGCTGGCTCGGGGGGCCCCAAAAGAGACCTCCCCACCGGGAGACTCTGCTTTACTGAAAGGCAGAGACGGCTATGCCCCCAATTGGCCAGAGGCGGGAGGACTTCCTCCTCTGGCCCGCTCCCAGGAGAGCTACTCCGCGGGAGAAGAAATGGGACGAGGCCTGAGAGGGCGTGCTCCTTCTCACGAAGGAGCATTGGAAGGAGGGGGCCTTGGCGCATCACTGAGCGAAGGTTCCGAGGAGACGCCTCTTGATGCTATGGTGGGGTAACCGAGTGACAGGATGACACTAGGGGTATTTGTGGGCAGCCTCGAAAAGCTTGCCCAAAAACACCGAGACAGGAGGGCCGAGATGAAAAAGTTCGCTATGTTAGGGGTATTGGTGGCAATGGTGACTGTAGGAGCTCACGCCAAGGAGCTCGAGCTAAAGAAGAAAGCGGGCGACATGGAGGTCAAACTGACCCTGAAGCAAAATCCACCTATTGTCGGGGACAATGATGCCATAGTGGAGATAAAGGACTCCACTGGAAAGCCCGTCACAGATGCCAAGGTCGTTGTAAATTACTCCATGCCTCCCATGCCTGGGATGGCCCCAATGAATTACAAAACCGATGCCATGCTCCATGGAGACAAGTACCACGCCCGCATGAACCTCTCCATGGCAGGCCCTTGGAACATAGAAGTGAAGATAACCAGAGGGGGTAAGACGGCTTCTGCCAAATTCAACGTGGATGCCAAGTGAGGAAGACGGCCGGGTTTCCTCCCGGCCGACTCCCGAGCTCCCTCAAGCCCATGGAGGTCTTTCCATGTCCAAGTCGAGGCCGCTCATAAAAAGCGAGGCGGGGAAGAGGGCGAGGATTTTCGTTCTCGTGTTTTGCCTCCTTTTCCATGGCAGAGCTCTGGCAGACGAGCTGATTCTCGATTCCCTGGTGAGGGAGGCTATTGAGAGAAGTCCCGAGATCCTCTCTGCCCGGGCCCGTGCACTTGCAGCTCACCACAAAGTTCCTCAAGCCAGAAGCCTTCCCGACCCAATGTTCATGACCGGCTATCAGAACGAGGGGTGGAAGAAGTATACCTATGGAGAGATGCCTGACGCCCAGTGGATGTTCTCTGCCTCACAGATGATCCCCTTCCCCGGAAAATTGGACCTCAAGGGGCAGATGGCTCAAAAAGAGGCCCAGGCCCTGGAAGCCAACGTGGAACAGACGAAGCTCCAGGTAATTTTGAGGGTCAAGGAGCTTTTTTACGAGCTCTTCCTGGCACACAAAACCTTGGAGATCCTCTCCCGAGTGAGATCCCTGTTTCAGAGGGTCGAGGAAGCCGCTCTCGCCCGCTATGGGGCTGGGAAGGCTGAGCAGCAAGAGGTCCTGATGGCCCAGACTGAACGCTACATGCTCCTGGAGAAAGAGGAGATGCAGAGGCAGAAAATCCTTTCCCTGGAGGCCATGCTCAATGCGGCGGTTGGTCGTTCCGCACAATCCCCCCTCGGAAAGCCCAAAGTACCAGACCCAAAACCTCTCTCCATGGGTGTTGAGGATCTGCTCAAGATGGCCTACGAGAGGTCCCCTCAGCTCAAAGCCAAAGAGAAAATGATCGAGGCTGCACAAT
>JAPWUY010000247.1 GCA_028275295.1 Thermodesulfobacteriota bacterium
TCCGTGGAGCTGGGCGAGTTGCTTCAAACCTCCCATCCTCACCGAGCATCCTGCACCGAGCAATATCCCCTCTGTGGGCCCTCTCCCCAATGACTTTCCCTCCCGGCCGAGCTTATCCATTTTCCTGGCTCAGGTCAATGCTCGGGAGCGCAAGGTCGTGCAAATTCCACTCTGGGGACTAGGCAAGTGCGAGAATTGCTGATAGATTTTGTGGGGATATAATAAGGCAGGGGGAAAGAGATGAGGGTGGATTCGAGCTTCAAGGAAGAGGTGAGAAAAAGGAGCGGGCAACGCTTCGATGCGTGCTTCCAGTGCCTCAGCTGCGCTGGGGGATGTCCTGTTGTGGAAGATATGGACTACAATCCCACTCAAATAGTCAGGCTCGTGGAGTTCGGCCAAAGGGAAAGGGTCCTGGCTTCCAAAGCCATATGGGTTTGTGTCGGCTGCCATGCATGTGTGTCCCAGTGTCCCAATCGGGTGAACGTGCCCCTTCTCATGGACACCCTGAGACAGATGGCCCTGGAGCAGGGCGTGGAGGTTCCTGAAAAGAGGATAGTTCTTTTCCACAGGACTTTCCTGGATCAGGTGCGCAGACGGGGCAGGATCTACGAGCTAGGACTCGCTGCGAGATACAAGCTCGCAAGCTGGACCCTTTTCCAGGATTTGATAGCGGGCTTGAAATTCCTGTGGAAGAGGAAGTTCAAATTCCTTCCGGAAGCGGTTAAAGGCCTCTCGGATATCAGGACAATCTGGAGGGAAGGTGATGGAAAAGCTTGATGGGGCTATTCGTTACTATCCTGGATGCTCTCTGGGCTCGAGTGCCAGGGAAATGGGGGACTCTTTTCAGGAACTCGCGAGGATGCTCGGCTTGGAAATCTCTCCCTTGGAGGATTGGAGTTGCTGCGGGTCATCTCCGGCCCATTCCACGAATCCAAATCTCGCCACTCTTCTCGCAGCCAGAAACCTGCTCCTGGCCCAGGAGCAGGGGGTCAAGGATCTCATGGTGATGTGCCCTAGCTGTTTCGTGCGTCTCAAGCAGGCCGAAAGGGAGATCTTGACATCGATGGAGAAGGCCCAAGAACTGGAGAGGGTCTTCCATCGGAAATACCGAGGAGGTGTGAGGCTCAGGTTCTTTCTCGAGATCCTGGAACAGATCGGGCTCGAGAGGGTGAAAGAGATCATGAGGAATCCTTTCCATGGCCTCAAAGTGGCCCTTTACTATGGCTGCTTGCTCAGCAGGCCCGATTGGATAACGGGTTTCGATGTGGCTCCCTATGAGAGGTTCATAGAGGACCTTGTGAGGATAGCTGGAGCCGACCCAGTAAGATGGCCCTATTCCAAACACTGCTGCGGGGCAAGCTTGGCTGTGACCAAGCCCGGGACATCGGACAGACTAGTGGACAGAATTCGCCATTATGCCCTGGAGGCCAAAGCCCAGTGTATCGTGGTCTTCTGCTCTCTTTGCCAGATGAACTTGGAACTGAGGGGAAAGGCCTCTTCGCCTCTACCTGTTCTCTATATAACGGAGCTTCTGGCCTTGGCTGCTGGCTCGCCCAATGCCCGAAAATGGCTCTCCAAGCATTTGATAGATCCGCTTCCCCTCCTCAGAGAGCAAATGAGTCTCGCTCGATCGGGTTGAGGTGGGGGGCTTGCCCCGCTAAAATGGCACCATGAGACGTTCCCAATGCCAGATAAAGGATCTAGACACGATTTTTGGGATCCTCTCCAGGGCAAGAGTGGGCCGGCTTGCGACCATAGATGGAGCTGGGTACCCTTATATAGTCCCGGTCAACTTTGTCCTTTACGAAAATTGCATCTACTTCCACTGTGCCCTAGAGGGGGAAAAGCTCGAGAACATAGGAAGAGACCCAAAGGTGTGCTTCGAGGTGGACGAACCCCTCGCTTACATAGAGGTGTCTTTCAACGAGGATAAGAACCCTTGCAAGGCTCACCAACTTTACAGAAGCGTGGTTGTGAGGGGAAAAGCGAGGGTCGTCAACTCTGACTCTCTCAAGCTTCGGGTGCTGAATGCTCTTGTGGCCAAGTACGAGGGCACTGAGGACTTCTCTCCTGTGGTTGAGGGCTCCAGTCATTACAAAGCATGTCATGTGGTGGAGATAGTGCCCGAGAGCATAACGGGGAAGGAGGATTTGCTCCAGGGAAGGCCCGAGGAGCTGAAAAGGGCGATAGCCCAAAAGCTTCTTGAGAGGGGATATCCTGGGGACCTAGAGGCAGTGAGGGCAATGGGTTTCCCCATGGACTGTTCGAGGCCCGAAGAAACGCATTGAGGGCCGATCTGCCCTTTGGCCCTTGTGGCTTAAGGCATCCCCAGTGATGGTCCTTTGGAAACGTTGGGAAAGGCCAAGGTTGGGACCCTGTGGGAAAGGTGGATCCTGATAGATGGAGAGTTCGAGTTCCGAGAAGCGAAGAAAAGGGGCCTGGAGAGAGAGCTTCGGGCCAAAGGACTTGAGCCTGTGAAAATAGTGGTCGAGGGAGATAGATGAGAAAGGTCAAAGTCGAGAAGGCAGTGGGGATGATGCTTGCCCACGACATGACCAAGATCGTTCCAGGGGAGTTCAAAGGAGCGGGTTTCCGCCGTGGCCATGTGGTGCGAGAGGAGGATGTGAGGGAGCTTTTGAGATTGGGAAAGAGATTCGTATTCGTCGAAAACCTTGATTCTTCCAGGGTCCACGAGGAAGAGGCGGCAAAGAGGATCGCAGCTGCCATAAGCGGAACCGGTATCAGGTGGACCT
Source organism: Thermodesulfobacteriota bacterium (assembly GCA_028275295.1). Classification (GTDB taxonomy): domain Bacteria; phylum Desulfobacterota; class Desulfocorpusculales; order Desulfocorpusculum; family Desulfocorpusculum; genus JAPWUY01. Next base: position 2,754 of record JAPWUY010000247.1, read on the forward strand.
CCCCACAAGAGGGCAAGATAAACCTAGTTGCGGCCCATCCCGGCCTTCTCAGGGTTGATGCCAAGGCCCTGTACGAGATAAATCTAAAGGGCGATGTAATAGTATCGAGCCTAAAGGACGGATTTCCTTGCAAAGAGGGGCAGACTGTTGCAGCAACTCGCATCATTCCCCTCACCATCTCCCGAGGGAGAATGGAAAGGCTAGAGGCCATGGTGTCGAGAAGGGGCCCTGTGATTCGAGTGTTGCCTTTCAGAAAGATGTCCGTTGGAGCCGTTGTGACTGGCTACGAGGTGGCCACAGGTCTCGTGAAGGACGCTTTCGACGATTACATAGGCCGCAAGATCATCGAATACGGTTGCGAGCTCTGCGGCAAAGTGATCGTGGGAGACGACCCAGAGGCCATAGCCCATGCCATATGGGGATTCAAGGAGAAGGGCTGTGATTTGATACTTACAACTGGAGGGCTCTCTGTGGACCCCGATGACAACACGAGAAAGGGGATAAGGGCTTCTGGAGCCAAGGTGATTTTTTACGGAACCCCTGTGCTTCCTGGCGCCATGTTCCTCCTGGCCACACTCGGCGATGTCCCCATCTTGGGGCTGCCTGCCTGCGTCTTCTATTACAGGACAACCATGTTCGATCTCATGCTGGCGAGAATACTAGCTGGGGAGATGCCCTCGAGGAAGGATGTGGCCAGGATGGGCCACGGAGGTCTCTGTCTCAATTGCGAAACCTGTCGATATCCCGCTTGCTCTTTCGGGAAGTGAGCCCTGGAGAGGGCTATGATCCACGGGGGGCGAGCGTGCTCATCCCGGGGCCGAGATCCACGGTCCCATGGTACTTCGAACTAGAAGCGAAGAGGAGAGGGAGCATGGGATATTCCTTGTCGGACATTGTTGTGGGGATAAAAGGGGCCGGGGAGATGGCGAGTGCCATTGCTTGGAGGCTTTACAATGCCAATATAAGGAAGATCCTGATGGCAGAAGTGCCAGAGCCCCTGGCTGTGAGAAGGGAGGTTTCCTTTTGCGAGGCAGTTCACGCGGGTCGCAAGGAGGTCGAAGGGGTAGGGGGAGTATTGGTGAGGGACGAGCTCAGCGTGAGAATGGCATGGCAAGAGGGCCTGATAGCTGTGGCCATTGACCCCCAATGGGAACTCCTCAAGAGCATGAGACCTCACGTGGTCGTAGATGCCATTATAGCCAAGAGAAACCTCGGGACTACCCTCGCCGAGGCCCCTCTGGTCCTGGCCCTTGGTCCTGGCTTCAGGGCAGGGGTGGACTGCCACATGGTAATAGAGACCAACAGAGGTCACAATCTCGGACGCATAATAACCGATGGAGAAGCTGAGCCCAACACCGGAGTCCCAGGGGACATAGCTGGCCACACCGAGGACAGGGTGTTGAGGGCTCCCTCAAGTGGCGTCTTTCGAGCCCTGGCCTCCATAGGAGATGTGGTGAAGGAGGGGGATGCAGTTGGGGAAGTGGACGGTCACGAGGTCAGGGCAAAAGTGGCCGGGGTCCTGAGGGGGCTCATAAGGGATGGCACGAGAGTCTCGGAAGGACTCAAGCTCGGCGATGTGGACCCTAGGGGAAAGAGAGAGTATTGTTACACCATATCGGATAAGGCGAGGGCCATTGCAG
>JAPWUY010000246.1 GCA_028275295.1 Thermodesulfobacteriota bacterium
TGTAGTTTATTTGAGTGGGGAGGAATCTCCTCACCAGATAAAGATAAGGGCCGAGAGGTTGGGGATCGACACGAGCGATTTGTGGGTCTTGGCCGAGCCCAATCTGGAAAGGGCGCTGGATGTGGCCCTTCCCCTCGCCCCAAGGCTGATGATAGTGGATTCCATTCAAACCCTGTACACGGACTCCCATCCCTCCCTGCCGGGAAGTGTCGGCCAATTGAGGGAGACGGCAGCGACCCTCACCTCCATAGCCAAAGCCAGGAACATAACAGTTGTCCTAGTGGGCCACGTGACCAAGGAGGGTGTTCTAGCTGGACCGAGGCTCCTGGAGCACATGGTGGATCTCGTGCTCTATTTGGAGGGGGATAGGGGTCACTGTTTCAGGGTCTTGAGATCAGTGAAGAACCGCTTCGGCTCCACAGACGAGATCTGCATAATGGAGATGGGCGAGAACGGCTTGGAGGAAGTGGTAAATCCCTCCGAGAGATTTCTGAGGGAGAGGCCCCAAGGGGTGCCTGGCTCTGTGGTTCTGGCCAGTGTAGAGGGCAACAGGCCTCTCCTCGTTGAGATTCAGGCACTTGTGTCCAGGGCCAATTACGGGATGCCCAGAAGGGCGACCATGGGAGTGGACAGTCAGAGGGTCGCTCTCCTGACAGCCGTACTGGAGAAGCATGCGGGAATCCGCCTATCGGATGAGGACATATACCTCAACGTCGTGGGCGGCTTGAGGGTAGAGGAGCCAGCTGTGGATCTGGGGATAGCATCAGCGATAGCCTCGAGCCATCTGAACAGGGCCGTTGACCCTATGCTGGTGCTCTTCGGGGAGATAGGCCTCAGCGGCGAGGTGAGGGGGATACAGAGGGTCCCTGTCAGGCTCAAGGAAGCCCAACGCATGGGATTCCGCAAGTGTCTCCTCCCCAAAGGAAATTTGGCCCAGGCCAAGGAGCACAGTCCCCTAGAACTGGTGGGAGTGGAGAGCGTGGGCCAGATGATGGAGGTGCTGTTTTGAGAACAACGAGGGGAATCTCCCACTCGGAGGGAACTCCAAAGGAGTTTTGCAGGGAGAGGTTGAGGAAGGCACTGGTTGCTGGGAAAAGGCTGGAGTGGGTCTTCTGCCGAATCGTTGGACTTGGAACGACTTTGTTGGGCCTATTTCTCGTCGTGGGGTGGCTTATGGACACCTCCGCCCTCTCTATCCCTTCGCCCGATTATCTCGAAAGAGAGAATTGGGTTGCCAAGGAGCTCAGGGAGTCGGAGGGGTCTCCCGCGTACGAGGCCTCCATCCCAGATGAGGTCCAGGAGGAGACAAGAGAAATTGTGATGAAAAGAGGGGATGGTCTGGAAGAGGCTATGAGAAGAGGTGGCCTCAGCCCCCAGCAGACTCAAGAGATAGTAGAGGCGATCCGGCCAATCCACGACCCGAGAAAACTGAAGGAGGGGACAAGACTGTGGGTCACCTTCGATGAGAATGACGGCTCGGTCAAGTTGGTACAGTGTCCCCTGGATATCCAGTCCACGATTCTCGTAGAGAGGGAAGGGGGGCGTCTCAGGGCCCGAAAAGAGGTGCAGCCGACAGAAGTCAGACAGAGGGTCGTCTCCGGCACGATCCAGAATTCCCTATTTGGAGCCATGGAAAAAGCGGGCCTTCCGGCTTCCATGGCCACAACCCTTGCTAGCATCTTCGAGTATGACGTGGACTTCCACGTGGACATAAGGAAAGGGGACAGGTTCGATCTCTTGATAGAGGAGAAATGGATAGGAAACACCAAGGTGGGCTATGGCAAGATCCTGGCCGCCAGACTATGCAACAGGGGTAGAACCTTCTGGGCCTTCCGTTTTGGAGGGAAAGCCACCCAGGAGGGGTACTTCGATATGGACGGCAAGTCACTGCGCAAGAGCTTCTTGAGGTCTCCTCTGAAGTTCACTCGAATAACCTCCGGGTTCTCCCACGCGAGATTCCATCCCATCCTGGAAACGTACAGGCCCCACCTGGGGGTGGACTACGCAGCGCCTTCGGGCACGCCCGTGAGGGCAGTTGCGGACGGCAAGGTGATCGAGGCAGGATGGAACGGAGGTTTTGGAAATCAAGTGAAGATCCAGCACGGACAATCATACGTTTCCATGTATGGCCATTTGAGCAAGTTTGGCCCAGGGATTAGGCCTGGGGTCACGGTCAGGCAAGGCCAGGTGATAGGGTACGTGGGGGCAACTGGGCTGGCAACGGGTCCCCATCTGGACTTCAGGCTCATGAGAGGTGGGGACTTCGTGAATCCGCTGAAGGTGAACTTCGTAAATGGCGAACCCGTGAACCCCAAGGAAATGGCCGCCTTCAAAAGCCTTGTGGCTCAAAGAAGCACGCAGCTGGAAAAGGGGCCGCTTCTCGCTGGATCTCAAGGGAAAGATGGGGGATGAAGCCCCCCAAGGACCTCAATCGGACACAGGGGGGCCCTGCCTCAGGAGATCCTGCAGTGTCAGCTCATCGAGGGCCCTCTGTACAGCGCGGGAGAGATGCACCCAAAGGGGCCTTGCCTTGCACCTCCCAGATCTCTCGCAAGAGGGTAAATCCCCAGAACAATCAGTGGGTTCGAGCCTCTCTTCAAGGGCCCGGAGGAGCTCTCCAATCCTTATCTCCCATGGTGGCTTCTTGAGGGAATAGCCCCCAAGGGCTCCCCTGGTGCCAGTGACAAGCCCTGCCTTTCTCAATGGCATCATCAACTGTTCCAGGTACTTGACCGAGATACCCTCCCTGGCAGCTATGTCCGAAAGGGGCACCACCCCCTTGCCATAATTGGCCGCGAGTTGCAAGAGGGCCCTTGTCCCACATTCAGCCTTTCTGGAGAGCCTCATACCCTCACAATCTCTTGCCGCAAGCGCGGCAATACACTAAATCCTCCGGGTTTTCCACATCGCAATAAGGGCAATGGCGAAACTTGTGCTCCTCGTGCGGGTGCTCCTCTTCCTTGGGCATGGGAATTCCGTATTTCTTGTGGCGATAGTCGTGGATTGCCTTGTGAAGGGCATCCGCCCCGAGGTTGGAACAATGGAGCTTGTTCTTGGGAAGACCTCCAAGGGCCTCTGCCACCTGATCCCTCGTTATCTTCAAGGCCTCATCCAGGGTCTTCCCCTTGGCCATCTCGCTCACCATGCTGCTCACAGCTATGGCTGCTCCGCATCCAAAGGTGAGGAATTTGACGTCCTCTATAACGTCGTCCTTTACCTTGATGAAAAATTTCATCATGTCCCCACATACGGGATTCCCCACCTCTCCCACTCCATCCGGATTCTCCATCTCGCCCACATTCCTAGGGTTCTGAAAATGGTCCATCACGATCTCCGAATACATCCCTTCCTCCTCTTCGCTACCCCTTGCTAGCCCTATCCCAAGGGGGATATCCTATCACCCAACTATGATTTTTCATCCAGGGGAGGTCCTTGTCAAGGGAGAAAGACAAAAGGGGGGAGAATCCGGTGGACCCTGGACTTTACGATGAGGAGTATTTTCTCTGGCACTGTGGTGGACACGAGGTCTATCGGCAAAGCAAGGGGGCTTTGCTGGACGAAAGGCTGGGGATACTCCTCGAGCTTGTACAGGGTAAGGAGGGGATGAACATACTCGATGTTGGCTGTGGAAGAGGAGAACTCGTGAGGCACCTCTCGTCCATGGGGGCCAGGGTATGGGGGCTGGATATCTCATCCGATGCTCTGAAGATAAGCAGAGGGACCCTGAGGGAGGGGAAGACCCCTCTCGGAGCTTGCCTTTGTAAGGGCAACTCTGTAAGGCTACCTTTTGCCAGTGGAAGCTTCGACAGGGTGATCCTCTCGGACATAATGGAGCATCTCGGGCCAGAGGATCTGGCAAGAACCATAAAGGAGGTGAGAAGGGTAATTCGTTCTTCCGGGAAGGTCGTATTCCATACCTTTCCCAACAGGTGGTTCTACGACCTCTACTATCCCCTCAAACGGCTTCTCTGGGATCTGCCCAAGGGCAAAGGGGGCCCCAGGAACCCTAGGACCCGCTTCGAGAAATTGATGCACGTCCAGGAGCTATCTCCTCTGGACATCTGGAGGTATTTCAAGACCTCTTTCCGAGTGAGGATATTCTGCGCCCACAGAAGCAAATGGGATAGAGAAAAGGGGGCCTTCTCCTCGAGATGGCCTCTCCTCGCTCTTATCATGGAACCAGAGATCTGGGGAATAGGGATTCCGAAGGGAAGAAAGTGAAGAGCAAAGTGGCCCCCCGAGAAGCGACGAACTGAAGGGGAAAGGACCCTATCCACCTGAGCCCAGTTGCGATTTTCTCCAGGATGATACCTCGAGTCCTTGATAGATGGGTTCGGGATCGTGTATGTTTTAGCCCGGATCATGGCTCAAAAGGTAGAAGCCGGGTGCCACT
>JAPWUY010000248.1 GCA_028275295.1 Thermodesulfobacteriota bacterium
TGACAGTCAACGCCCACTACCTCGACATGATCCATGGAGAAGGCCCTTCTATAGTCCTCGAGGGCCTTCTCCATCTCGATGCCAAATTTGTTCTTCTTGAGCCCTGTGGATATGTAGGGATGGGTCTGGGGATCCACATCTGGGTTGACCCTTATGGCCACTGGAGCCCTGAGGCCAAATCTTGCTGCCCTCCGGGCGAGCACCTCCAGTTCCTGGGAGGACTCTATGTTGAACATGAGGATGCCCGCCTCGAGGGCCTGATCCATCTCTTCCTCCGTCTTCCCGACCCCCGAATAGACTATCCTTTTGCCAGGGATCCCGGCCTTGAGGGCACGGAACAGCTCCCCTCCTGATACTATGTCCACACCTCCTCCCATGCTTCCGAAAATCCTCAATATGGCTAGGTTGGAGTTGGATTTGGCGGAGAAACAAACCAGATGTGGCACGTCCTCGAAGGCTCCGTCGAAGGCCTTGAAATGCCTCACAAGGGTCTCATTGCTGTAGACGTAGGTGGGAGTCCCGACCTCTTGGGCAATCCTGGAGAGGGGGACATCCTCGCAATGAAGCTCGCCGTCTCTGTAATGGAAATGGTGCATGCTCCCAAAGATCTCCTTCAGGGGGATCTACCCGCTTCCCGTCCTGGGGCTTGTGGGGCGGTAGCTGGCATGTGAACCCTTATTGCCTCTGACCTCTTTCCTTCGAGGGGGGGCTCGCTATCATCCACCGTGGCGACGCTGTACCAGTAGGTCTTTCCCCTGAGAGGGGTGAGATCGTCGAAAAACGGAACACTGACGATCTCCGAGTTGATTCTCTTCCAGGGCCCCTCGGCAGAATCAGCCCTGTAGACATTGTATCCCAGGACCCCTCTGCCAGGTCCTCCCTCCCACACTAGCCTCACGCCACTGGATGTGGGGAAGCCCACCAGGCCTCGAGGTGGCTCAGGAGGCTCCAACCTTTGGGGCCTTGCATGGACCACTTGGGAAAAAGGCCCCGGGACCAGCTTTTCTCCCACCTTCCTGAGTGCCCTTACCTTGTAAGAGTAGTCCACTCCGTTTTGCACCGCGCTATCGGTGTATTGGGGCTCTTCAATGGGTGAGGAAGTGAGGGGAGCGACCCCAAACTCTCCCCCTTCTCTAGCCCTGAATACCTGGTAGACAACGGATCCCTTCTCGAGGGACTCCGCATCTGCCCTCTGGCTCACAGGCTCCCACCTGAGGCTCACCTTTTGATCCCCAGCCACTGCCTCGATGGACCGAGGGGCAGCAGGGGGCACGTCCCAGAATATGTTCACGGCCGCTGATGGTCTGCTCTTCGTCCCCTTGGCATTTACGGCAATGACCCTGTACCTGTAGGTGCCCGGGCTCTCCAGCCTGTCGACCAAGCTCATCCGGCCCGATGGCAATACCTCCCCTGAGGGATACTCGTAGCGAATCTGAGCCACAGTGGTGTAGGCCGTAGGACACGTTGGACATTCCTCATCTTTTATGGAGGCCCTCTGAACCTCTATTGTCTCCAGGTCCGTGAGGCCCGAGCCATCTCTGTTTCTCGTGGGCAGGGTGAAGCTCAACCTCACCCCCTGTGCCTCCACCTGGGCCCTGAGGAGTGTGGGGGCCTCGGGAACGAGAACCTGGGGAGGCCTCGGCTTGGCTTTGAGCCCACATCCCCCAACTAGAGGGACGAGAAAGAGGATCGCTACGGATTTCATCCCGAATTTCTTCATGCCTCTGCCCCCTTGAGCGCAGCCCTGAGCTCCTCGAGTTCCCTTCTCGCCTCTTCCAAGGCCTCCATCACACGGGATGTGGCGGTCCCCCCTCTCGTCGCCCTCCTCTCTATGGATGCCCTGGGATCCAGCACGAGATACACGTCCTCATCGAATGCCTCGTCGTAGCTTTTGAGCTCTTCCAAGCCCAGGCTGCGAAGAGGGACTCCTCTCTCCACACAAGACCTCACTATCTCAGCCACTACCCCATGAGCCTTCCTGAAGGGCCTTCCTTTTTCCACCAAGTAATCGGCCAAGTCCGTAGCGGTGAGATAACCCTCCTCGGTAGCCATGGCCATCCGCGTGGAGTTCACCTCCATGGTCCTTATCATCTGGGTCACGACCCTAAGGCAGTCCTTGACCGTGTCCACTGTCTCGAACATGGGCCTCTTGTCTTCCTGCATGTCCTTGTTGTAAGCGAGGGGAAGCCCCTTCATGACCATGAGCATGGATACCAGATTCCCCACCATGAGGCCAGCCTTGGCCCTTATGAGCTCGGCATAATCGGGGTTTCTCTTCTGGGGCATTATGCTGCTTCCTGTACAGAAGAGATCCGCTAGCTTAATGAATCCGAACTCTTGAGAGCTCCAAAGCACTATCTCCTCGCACAACCGGCTCATGTGTATGCCCAGGATGCTGCAGGCTGAGAGAAACTCCAGTAGGAAATCCCTGTCGCTCACAGCGTCCATGCTGTTTCTGCACACTCTCTTGAACCCAAGTTCCTTGGCCACAAACTCCCTGTCAATGGGAAAATCCACCCCAGCCAGGGCACCTGAGCCCAGAGGAAGCTCGGATAGGCCCTCCATGCACCCTTCCATTCTCCGGAGATCCCTGCGGAACATCTCGTAATACGCCATGAGGTGATGGGAAAAAAGCACCGGCTGAGCTCTCTGGAGATGGGTGTAACCAGGCATAATGGCTCTCAGGGAGGCTTGGGCCTTGTCCACCAGAGTCTCCATCAACTCGAGAAGCTGCGCCTCTATGAGCCGGATCTCCTCTCTCAGATAAAGCCTCTCGTCGAGGGCAACCTGGTCGTTTCTGCTCCTCGCAGTGTGGAGCTTGCCGCCCACATCCCCTATCTTTTCCATCAGGCGGCGCTCTATGTTCATGTGGATATCTTCCAGCTCCATGGAAAAGGGAAATTCCCCTGACTCTATCTCTCGGAGTATCTCACCCAAGCCTTTGAGGATCAGCTCCTCTTCTTCCCTGGAAATTATTCCCTGCTTTGCCAGCATCCTGCAATGGACCTGGCTTCCCAGGATATCTTGCTTGTAAAGCCTCCTGTCCCATGGGAGGGAAGCACCGAAGCTCTTGAGAAAATCAGGAAACAAAAGGTCTTTCATGACTCCTCGGAAACCCAACTATTTCTCTCGGACCTCTGAAGTGGCCCTCCTTAGGCCCCCCGAGGTCACTCTTTATGCCCCACCTCGGACCATCTTCCTCACCTTGAGCCTCAGGCCCTGGAGCCTTATGAAACCAGTTGCATCCTGTTGGTTGTAAACCTCGTCCTTCTCGAATGTTGCAAGATCCGGGATGTAGAGGGAATTGGGAGACTTTCTTCCCACCACAATGCAATTCCCCTTGTAGAGCTTGAGCCTCACGGTGCCAGTTACCCCCTTTTGGGCCTCGTCCATGGTCTTCTGGAGGAGCTCCCTTTCCGGAGAGAACCAGAAACCGTAGTATATGAGCTCCGAATAACGGGCCACCAGGGAATCCCTGAGGTGCATCACATCCCTGTCCATTGTTATGGATTCCATTGCCCTGCGAGCTATGTGCAGAATCGTTCCGCCAGGGGTCTCGTAAACTCCCCTGGACTTCATGCCCACGAACCTGTTTTCCACGATATCCACCCTTCCGATACCGTTTCGGCCGCCCAGGTCGTTCAAGTGCTGCAAGAGTTGCGCAGGGGACATCCTCACATTGTCCACAGCAACCGGCGTCCCGTCCTCGAACTCGATCTCCACGTAAGTGGGCTTGTCCGGAGCCCTCTCGGGCGACACGGTCAGTCGAAACATGGACTCATCGGGCTCCAGCCACGGATCTTCCAGGATCCCACCTTCGAAGCTCAAGTGCATGAGGTTTCTGTCGCAGCTGTAAGGCTTCTCGGGGGTTGCCTCCACTGGTATCCCATGGGCCCTCGCATAGGAGAGCATCTCGCTTCTGGACTTGAAACCCCATCGTGGATCTCTCCATGGTGCTATTATCCTTAGAGATGGATCCAGGGCCATGTAGGTGAGCTCGAACCTCACCTGATCGTTCCCCTTGCCCGTTGCCCCATGGGCAACCGCATCGGCCCCTTCCTCGTGGGCCACACTCACTTGATGTTTCGCTATGAGTGGTCTGGCTATGGATGTGCCCAGGAGATATCCCCCCTCATATATGGCGCATCCTCTCAAGGCTGCAAAGACATAATCCCTCACGAACTCCTCTTTGAGGTCCCTCACGACGAATTTGCTCGCGCCGGTAGCCATGGCCTTGGCCTCGAGGCCCTCTAGCTCCTCACCTTGTCCTATGTCAGCTGTGAAGGCTATGACCTCGCATCCATAGGTCTCTATGAGCCACCTCAGGATGACCGATGTATCCAGGCCACCGGAGTATGCCAGAA
>JAPWUY010000324.1 GCA_028275295.1 Thermodesulfobacteriota bacterium
TGTAAGTCTTGTAGTGCCTAGCTCCCAATCTCTCCAAGGGCCTTATCATTGCCTCATTGGTCTCCAGGATCCAGGAGAATTCGCCCCTCTTGTATCCCTTCTTCATCCCCTCCTTGAAGGTCTCCAGGTAGAGGGCAGCGTCTATTCCCATGCGCCTGTACCCCTGGGCAACCCCCAGCAGGAGGACCCTCAACTGGTCGATCTTTCTCGAGTAATAGAGAAGCTTGAAGATACCCAATGGCAGGAGCCTCCCGTTTATCCGCTTCAAGGCTTGGTTGATGTCTGGAAGAGCCAGGGAGAAACCCACAACCTTCTCCTCTATCTCCGCGAAAAATACCAAGTCGGGATCCAGTATCTTCTTGAGCTCCTTTGCCATATGATCTATCTCCGCTTGGGTCATGGGGACAAAGCCCCAGTTTCTCTCCCATGCGGACTCGTACACTTGTTTGAATCGCAGGATCTCTTTTTGGATCTCCTCGGGCCTCAATTTCCTCAAGGTGAACCTGCCCTTCTCTTTCGTCTTGTCCGCTATCCTGTAGAGCTTCTCTGGCATGTCCTCAGCTGTCCTGATAAAGGCGAGGAGGTCCATCTCCTTTCTGAATCCGTACCTTTCCATGAGCTCGGAATAGTAGGGTGGATTGTATGGCATCATTATCATGGGGCTTTCGTCAAAGCCCTGGACCAGGAGCCCCACCTCTTCATTGGTGGAGAAACTCATGGGGCCCCTCATCACCTCCATCCCCCTTTGCCTCAACCAGGACCCGGCCGCATCAAAAAGACAACGTGCCACATCCCAATCTTCAATACATTCGAAGAGGCCGAAGAAACCCACCTTGTCCTTGTGAAACGCATTGTGATTGTGGTTCACTATGGCAGCTATTCTCCCTGCCGGGGTGCTGTCCTTGAAGGCGAGGAAAAGGCTCACTTCGGCATGTTGAAAGAAGGGATTTTTCCTGGGATCGATGAAGGCTCTTCTCTCCACGAGGAGGGGAGGGACCCACAGGGGATCCCCTCTATAGATCCGCCATGGTAGCTTGAGAAAGAGGTCTCTCTCTTTTCTCCGCGAAACCTGGACAACTGTGACTGACCCTCCCTTCTGCTCCATGGTTTCCCTCCCCTGGCCCAGTCTCGCTCTCGGAGGGCCCGAAGCCCCTTCGCTCCTTCAAGGGATCACGCCCAGCTCCTTTCCCACCTTCTCGAATGCCTCCAACACTCTGTCCAGCTGCTCGTCCGTGTGCGTTGCCATGTAACTGGTCCTGAGGAGAGCTCTTCCCGCTGGCACAGCGGGGCTCCTCACGGGATTGACGAAGACCCCTTCTTCCAAGAGTCTCTTCCAGAAGACGAACACCTTTATGTCGTCGCCTATGATGATGGGTATTATGGGGGTCTGGGTGTTCCCTATGTCGAAGCCCAGAGACCTGTATTCCCTGTGCATCCTCCTCGTTATTTGCCAGAGTCTCTCTCTTCTTTCGGGCTCGTTTTCCATGATGTCCAGCGAGGCGAGGCATGCTGCGATTGAGGCTGGGGTCATGGAAGCGCTGAATATCAAGGCCCTAGAGACATGTTTTATGTAGTCTATGACCTCAGCATTGGCAGCGATGAATCCACCGAGTGAGGCGAATGACTTGCTGAAGGTTCCCATTATGATGTCCACTTCATTCGTAAGACCGAAATGGGATGCAGTTCCACTGCCATTTTTCCCCAAAACGCCTATGGAGTGGGCGTCATCTACCATCAACCTCGCTCCGAACTCCTTGCACAGGGCAGTTATCTCCGGCAAGGGGGCTATGTCTCCCTCCATGCTGAAGACACCGTCCACGACGACCAACTTCCCCCTTTTCTGATCCGCCTTCTCGAGGGCCCTCCTCAGGGCGGTCATGTCGTTGTGACGAAACCTTATGGTCTTACCCAGACACAGCTGACATCCATCCACTATGCTTGCATGATCATCGTAGTCGATGATGACCGTATCGTGTCTACCAACTAGGGCCGATATTGTCCCGAGGTTTGCCAGAAACCCCGTGCTGAAGACGAGGGCGGCCTCCTTTCCCGTAAAGCGGGCAAGCCTCTCCTCCAGCTCCACATGGAGGGAAATGGTCCCATTCAAGAACCTCGACCCAGTGCAACTTGTCCCGTACTTTCGCAATGCCTGAGCCGCCGCCTCCTTCACCTTGGGGTGGGTGGTGAGCCCAAGGTAATTGTTGGAGCCTATCATTATCACCTTCCGGCCATTGATTATGACCTCTGTGTCCTGTTGTGATTCTATCGGAGTGAAGTACGGGTAAAAACCAGCTGCCCTCGCCTGAGCTGCCTGGGTGAATTTCCGGCATTTCTCGAATATGTCCATCCCCTACCCCTCGCCCAAGAAAGTTTTCCTTCCCACCTCCGAGTGGCCGGAAGCCCCGCTGCTAGAGCTGCGCCCTCAGGAAGGGTCTAAGGCGCCTCAGGGCATCCTGCTAAGCTGCTGAATTCTATTCAAAGGGTGCCCATCTGTCAATGAATCCCTTTGGCATGGCTCGGGAAGCCCCCCATTCGACCATTCCCATCGTTTGCTGGCCATAAAGAGGTCCTGGTTTCCCAATATGAGATGGTCCCAAATTTTCTTGGAGCCAGTCCTTCGGGCAAGTTTTGGCAGGAGCGAATGACTGGGTTAGCCCCTGCGGATCTCCTCTTTCTCACCCCCGCAGTCCCCCCGAGGCCCTCCTTGAAGGGCCTTTCCTTCCTCCTGTGTTTTCAAAAAGGGTGCTCTCTGTGCGAAACTATTGGGGGCGACTCCCAGGGGCGTCTTCGTGGAAGGGGGGAACATGAAAACACTGGTCACTGGAGCAAGTGGATTTGTTGGGAGCCATTTGGTTGAGGCTTTGGTCTCTCGAGGTCATGAGGTGAGGGCCCTTGTCAGGAAAAGGAGTGACAGGAGATGGATCCACAGCTTGCCAGTGGAATTCTCGATAGGGGATGTCTCGGACCCATCATCCCTGGAAGAAGCCGTGAAAGGCGTGGACTGGGTCTTCCATGTAGCTGGGGTGACAAAGGCAAGGGGCCTTTCCTCTTACCTTAGGGCAAACGCCCAGGGTACCAGGAACTTGCTCGAGGCTTGCTGGAAAAGGAACCGCGACCTGAAGAGGTTCGTGCTCCTGAGCTCCCTTGCCGCCTGGGGGCCCAGTTCCCCTCACTGCCCGAGGGAGGAGACCGATGAGTGTTCACCTGTGAGCCACTACGGATTCAGCAAGGCAATGGCCGAGAAGGAGACCTGCCTCTATGCGGGAAGGCTTCCTGTAGTGATACTGAGACCCACTGCGGTATATGGGCCCAGGGACAGGGATATCCTCGCCTTCTTCAAGATGGTCAAAAGGGGGATCTTTCTCAGGGTAGGGTCTGGGGAGAGATACGTTTGCATGATACACGTGAGAGATCTGGTAGAGGGAATCCTTTTGGCTGCGGTGCGAGAGGTACCTTCCGGCTCCATATATCACCTCTCGGACGGGTGCGTCAGGACATGGAGCGAGGTGGCGAGGACGATGGCCAAGGTCATGGATGTTCATTTGAGAGAAATCACGGTCCCGGTCTCCCTGGCAAAAGCAGTGGCCTTGCTTTCG
>JAPWUY010000250.1 GCA_028275295.1 Thermodesulfobacteriota bacterium
TCTCCGCCACTCGCCTCACTTCCTTGGCCTTGGCATCCGTGGTTCTTATCCTCTCGTGGAGCAAAAGGGAGGTCGCCATGTTCCTCAACATGGCGAGGCGATGGCTTGTGGTCCTGCCGAGTTTTCTCTGTCCCACTCTATGCCTCATGGCAATCCATCCTTTGAAAGTCTACCCTCTTCTGGACCCCGCTCACCGAATGTCTCGATGCTCGGTGGAATCGCAGAGACCTGAGCCTCTCAGCTCTGCTCCTGTGCCGAGGCTGCGGCCTCCTTCTGCTGTTTCTCCCTGAAGTACCTCTCCGGGTCAAAGTCCTCTATGCGCATCCCCAGAGAAAGGCCCATCTCCGCCAATATCTCCTTTATCTCGTTCAATGATTTTCTGCCAAAGTTCTTGGTCTTGAGCATCTCGGCCTCGGTCTTCTGAACCAGCTCGCCGATGAGCCTTATGTTGGCATTTCTCAGACAATTGGCAGCCCTCACGGAAAGTTCCAACTCGTCCACTGTTCGATACAGGTTCTCGGCAAGCTCAGGCGGCAAGACAACTGGCTTGGCCTCCACTTCTGGTTGCGGTCTTGCAGCCTCTGGCCTCACGAAGACCGAGAGCTGATCCCTCAGTATCTGGGCAGCCACTGAGACGGCCTCCTCCGGCCTGATGGAACCGTCCGTGGTTATTTCCATTATCAGACGGTCATAATCCGCCTTTTGACCAACGCGGGCGTTTGTGACAGTGTATGAGACCTTCCTTATGGGGGAGAAGATGGCATCCATGGCTATGGTGCCGAGGGGGGCGCCATCTTCCTTGTTCCTATCAGCTGGAACGTATCCCCTTCCCTTCTTGGCCTTCATCTCCATCTTGAGATGGCCATCTTTGTTGAGGGTCGCTATGTGCCAATCGGGGTTGAGGATCTCCACATTGCCATCGGTGATTATGTCTCCAGCCTTGACCTCGCACTCCCCCTGCTTGTCTATCCTCAGGATCCTGGGCTGATCCCCATGCATCTTGAGCCTCACACCCTTGAGGTTCAAGATGATGTCACTCACATCCTCCAGGACACCCGGTATTGCTGTGAACTCGTGGGGCACACCTTCTATGCGAACCGAAACTATGGCCGCGCCTTGAATGGATGAAAGAAGAATCCTTCTCAAGGAATTGCCTATTGTTATGCCATAGCCCCTCTCCAAGGGTTCGCACGAGAATCTCCCGTAGGTGTCTGTGAGGGTCTCCGGATCAAACTCTATACGCTTGGGTTTTATGAGGGTCGTCCACTCACCTTGCATTACTGTCATCCCTCCTGCCATGCCGGGCCTCGTGGATTGCAGCCAGAGCCTGCCACAATCCCCAGGCTCGCTACGAGATCACTTGGAGTACAACTCTACGATGAGCTGCTCCCTTACTGGCATGGTCAGTTCTTCCCGGGTAGGCAATGCAAGCACCTTGCCCCGGAACTGCTCTTTGTCCAGCTCGAGCCAGCTCGGAACCCCACGCCTAACCACTGCCTCGAGGGATTCCTGTATCATCTGTATGTTTCTGCTGCTCGGCTTCAGCTCTATCACGTCTCCGGGACTCACCAAGTAAGAGGGGATATTGACCTTCCTTCCGTTCACAGTGAAATGGCCGTGGGTGACCAGCTGCCTGGCTGCTGCCCTCGATGGCGCAAAACCAAGCCTGTAGACCATGTTGTCCAGTCTCCTCTCCAGGAGAACGAGGAGGTTGGCCCCCGTGATCCCTCTCTGCCTTTCAGCCCTCTCGAAGGTGAGCCGAAATTGCCTCTCCAGCAATCCGTAGATCCTCTTGACCTTCTGCTTCTCCCGAAGTTGTTCTCCGTAACTCGAGAACTTGGGCCTTCTCTGACCGTGCTGACCAGGGGGGTAGTTTCTCCTCTCCACTGCGCATTTGTCAGAGTAACAGCGGTCACCCTTGAGGAAGAGCTTCGTGCCTTCCCTCCTGCAAAGCCTGCAACTCGGTCCTCTGTATCTCGCCACTACAATCCTCCCTCAGACCCTCCGCCTCTTGGGTGGCCTACACCCATTGTGCGGAATAGGAGTGATATCCCTTATGAGGTTGATGTTGAGTCCAGCTGCCTGGAGCGCCCTCAAAGCCGCCTCCCTTCCCGAACCAGGCCCCTTTACGTACACGGCCACGGTCTTCATCCCGTGCTCCATGGCTTTCTTGGCAGCATCCTGCGCTGCCATCTGGGCAGCAAAAGGGGTGCTCTTCCGAGAGCCCTTGAACCCCTGGGTCCCCGCGCTGGACCATGCAATGACATTCCCCTTGGGATCGGTTATGGTCACGATGGTATTGTTGAAGGTGGACTGGATATATGCGATGCCGGTCTCGATGTGCTTTTTCTCCTTCTTCCCGGCTCTTTTTTTGGTCTTTGCCATGTAACCTCCTCGCCGATTCCTATCTCAGATGCCCTTTGTCCGGGTTGAAGTCACTTGCCCTTCTTTATTATCCTCCTGGGCCCCTTTCTAGTTCTGGCATTGGTGTGGGTGCGTTGGCCCCTCACAGGAAGACCCCTTCTGTGCCTCAACCCCCTGTAACACCCCATGTCCATGAGGCGCTTTATGTTCATTGCCACCTCGCGCCTCACATCCCCCTCCACCTTTATCTCATGCTCCACAATCTCCCTTATGCGAGATATCTCACCTTCGGTCAAATTGTCCGTGCGGGTATCAGGATTCACCCCTGCCTTCTCCAGGATCTTCCGAGAGGTGGACCTCCCTATGCCATGGATGTAAGTCAGGGCTATCTCCACCCTCTTGTTCTTGGGCAAATCAATGCCTGCAATTCTCGCCACTTTCCTCCCCCCTGTTCCCTATGGTAAAGAAGCTCCCCCTTTCTCTCGGAGGACCTTTCCTCGAGTGCCCAGGACCTCGAACTCGATGCTCCCCTTCCCGCGGTCTTCGAAGAGCCCCCTCGCATGAGCCCCTTCAACGGACTCCTCGGGAGGGCTCATCCTTGCCTCTGCTTGTGTCTGGGGTTTTCGCAGATTATCCTCAGGACACCCTTCCTTCTGACCACCTTGCACTTGTCGCAGATCCTCTTTATTGAGGCCCTGACCTTCATCTCCCGTCTCCTCAACTTTCACTTGGCCCTATAGATGATGCGACCTCGTGTCAAATCGTACGGGGAAAGCTCCACAGTCACCCTATCTCCGGGCAAGATCTTGATGAAATGCATCCTCATCTTGCCCGAGATGTGGGCCAGGACCCTGTGCCCATTGTCGAGCTCCACCCTGAACATGGCATTGGGAAGGGGCTCGATCACTGTGCCTTCCACCTCAATGGATTCTTCCTTGGCCATGTCACACCACCCCTGGCCAGATGTCCGACCATCATGAGATGGCCTGTTTTATCCTCTCGTATACCTCCTCCACTGTTCCCAAACCATTCACTCTTCTCAGGAGACCCCTCTCCTCATAGTAGGCTATGAGGGGAGCGGTCTGGCTCTCGTAAGTGACGAGTCTCGCCCTTATGGCCTCTTCCTTGTCATCGTCCCTCTGATAGAGTTCGCCCCCGCACTTGTCGCAAACACCTTCCTTCTTTGGAGGATTGAAGAGCACATGATATGGGGCCATGCACTGTCTGCATGTTCTCCTCCCCGAGAGCCTCTTCACCAGTTCCTCCTTGTCCGCCTCTATGCAAACCACATGGTCCAGCTTCAAGCCCTTCTTATCCAGCATTGTGGCCAGAGCATCGGCCTGAGCAGTTGTTCGAGGGAAACCATCCAGCATGAAGCCCCTGGCACAATCGGGCTGCTGAATCCTCTCCTCCACTATCCCCACAACCACCTCATCGGGAACTAGAGCCCCAGCGTCCATGTAGGACTTCGCCTTGAGCCCCATGGGCGAGCCTTCCCTCACAGCCTCCCTAAGCATGTCCCCTGTAGAGATCTGTGGAATTCCCAAATCTGCGGTCAACCTCTTCGCCTGCGTCCCTTTACCAGCCCCTGGGGGACCCAAAAGAATCAGATTCATGCCCTTCCTCCTCTCCTGAGATCAGCCTCAACGAGCAGCCCTGGCCTTGAGCCTCCCAGACTTGAGAAATCCCTCATAATGCCTGGTGAGCATGTGGGCCTCTATCTGGGCCATGGTATCGAGCGCCACACCGACAACTATCAGTAGACTCGTTCCACCGAAGTAGAAAGGCACATTGAACTCCGCAATGAGCAATTGCGGCAAGACGCAGACTGCAGCCAGGTACAGTGCACCACCGAAGGTTATCCTCGTGAGAACCCTATCTATGAACTCGGCCGTGGGCTTCCCCGGCCTTATTCCAGGGATGTATCCCCCGTATTTTTTCATGTTATCAGCAACAT
>JAPWUY010000251.1 GCA_028275295.1 Thermodesulfobacteriota bacterium
ACGACCCTTCTAGCCGAACAGCAATACAGAAGCTTCCTGGAAAGATTCAGGGGTT
Source organism: Thermodesulfobacteriota bacterium (assembly GCA_028275295.1). Lineage (GTDB taxonomy): Bacteria > Desulfobacterota > Desulfocorpusculales > Desulfocorpusculum > Desulfocorpusculum > JAPWUY01. Next base: position 56 of record JAPWUY010000251.1, read on the forward strand.
ACCCCGTGGTCATAGAGGTTCTGAGCCGTTTCAAGACTGACGCGCACCAGCGCTCCATAATAGGGAGATGCGCCCGCGGGGAGGTGGACATTCTCATAGGCACCCACAGGCTCCTTCAGAAGGACGTGGAGTTCAAGGATTTGGGACTCCTCATCTTGGATGAGGAGCATCGATTCGGTGTGGCGCAGAAGGAGAGACTCAAGAAGATAAAGAAGGAGGTGGATGTCCTGACCCTGACCGCAACCCCCATCCCCAGAACCCTCCACATGGCCCTCGTGGGCATAAGGGATCTGAGCGTCATCGAGACCCCCCCTCCCGACAGATTGTCCATAAAGACAGTGGTCGCGCCTTTCGAGGAGGGGATAGTTAGGGAGGCCGTGGAAAGGGAAAGGGCAAGGGGAGGTCAGATCTTCTTCGTTCACAATAGAGTCCAGGGTATAGAGGCCATTGCCCGGACTCTCAGGGAATGGCTGCCAGGGGTTCGCATGGAAATAGCCCACGGGCAGATGCCCGAGAGGCAGCTCGCCCGAGTCATGGAAAGATTCCATGCAGGCGAAGTGGAGATGCTGGTCTGCACGACCATAATAGAAGCGGGTCTGGACATTCCGACCGCCAACACGATATTGGTCAACGATGCCCACAAATTGGGTCTGGCTGAGATGCACCAGATCAGGGGAAGGGTGGGAAGGAGTGGCCACCAGGCATATGCCTATCTGTTGATTCCGGATAAGGGAGCGCCCCTCAGCCCCGAAGCCATGCGGAGGCTCCAGAGCCTCCAGGAGTTCAGCGAGCTCGGCGCGGGCTTCAGGATAGCGACCAGGGATCTGGAGATAAGGGGTGCAGGGACCCTCCTGGGCCCCTCCCAGTCGGGCCACATAGAGGCAGTGGGGTTCGAGCTCTACACCCAGCTCATCCAGAGGGCAGTCGCTTCCTTGAGAGGGGAGGAGATACCGGAAGAGATAGAACCCGAAATCCAACTCCCCGTCCATGCCAGGATCCCTGAAGAATATGTCCCCGACCCACACCAGAGGTTGGCCCTCTACAGGAGGCTGGCCAGATGCGACGGAGAGGAGGAGCTTTGGTCCATGAGGGAGGAACTGGAGGATCGCTATGGCCCCTTGCCGGAGGAAGCTCAACACCTTCTCCAACTCTTGGAGCTGAGGTCGCTCCTCAAAGCCATCAGAGTGACGAGGCTCACCATGGAAAACGGGGCATTGAGGCTGGTATTCCATCCCACGACGAGGGTTTCCCCCCAGAGAATAGTCCAATTGGTCCAAAAGTGGGCTTCCTCGGGGATGAGGCTTCTCAAGGATGACACCCTGGAGATCCCTGCCACCATAGCCCAAAGAGAAGCCCCGACCCTCGTGGCCATCCGCCAGGCATTGAAGGAGCTATTTCTGGATGATACTATGGTGGCTTGAAGTCGAAGGAACTCACCAGTTTGGGGAATCAGGGGAGGATCATGGGTCTGACCCTTAGGGTTCTATTGGCGCTATCTTTGGCGTTTTTCATTTCCGGGTGCGGCTCCAAGGCAAAACAGGCCAAGGAGACCCAAGAGAAATTGGCCAAATGGGAGGCCGAGCACAAGGCCCAGATGATGAAGGTCGAGAGTGCTCCTCCCGCCCCCAAGTCCCATGGGGAAATAGCCGAAGGGGTAGTGGCGAGGGTGAATAACGAGGTCATATTCTTCTCGGATCTCGAGCTCGCAGGAAGGGAGGTCTTCGATCAGATAAGGGCTCAGTTTCCCCCAGAGAGGGCCGAGGCGGAGATCCGAGAAGCCAGAAAGAAGGTCCTGGAAAGGCTGATAGACAAGGTCCTCCTGGAGCAAGAGGCGGAGAGGCTCAAAGTTCAGGTTAGCGAGGAGGAAGTTGAGTCCACCTTCGAGAATCTCTTACGGACAAGAGGGGTGACCAAGGAACAATTCTATGTGGAACTAGCAAGGCAAAAGGTCACACCCGAAAAGTTGAAGGAGAAGCTGAAAAAGGAGCTGATGGTGGCTCGGATGCTCGAGATACTCATCCGCTCGCACATACATGTGACGGACAAGGAATGTCAGGAATTTTACCAGAGAACCTATGGGATTTCCTCTTCCGGTCAAGCCCCTCCAGGTGATGCCATAAGGCTCCAGCAGATAATCCTCCTGGTCAAAGGGGATTCGGAGAAGGAGAAGGCTGAAAAGAAGAAGCTCATGGAAGAGATAAGGAGCCGGATCCTGAAAGGCGAGGATTTCGGAAAACTCGCGAGAAAGTATACCCAGGGCCCAAATCCCGAGGGCGGAGGAGATTGTGGCCTGTTCAGACCCGGGGAGCTCCTTCCCGAGCTGGATCGGGTGGCCTTCAGCCTCAAGCCAGGAGAGGTGAGTCAGGTCATAGAGACAAAGCTGGGGTTCCACCTTCTGAGGGTGATGAGCAAGGAGGAATCCACTGTCACGATCCCCGATTCTCTCAAGGCCCAGATAAGGGCTCAGCTCGAGGAGAGACAATTTCAGGAAGAACTTCAGAAATTCCTCGACAATCTCAAGAAGAACGCCTTCATAGAGATCAAGATGTGAAGACCGACCTTTTCCCCCAAAAGGTAGAGGAAGTCTCAATGGAAAGTCGCCCACTCATAGCCATAACCATGGGGGATCCTTCTGGAATAGGGCCTGAGATAATAGCCAAGGCCCTCCTTCGGCAGGAGATATGGGAGATCTGCAGGCCAATTGTCGTAGGGGATCTACCAACAATGGAAAGGGCAATAGAGCTCCTCGGCACGGGCCAGAGGACCAGACCTCTGAGATCCCTTTTGGAGATGAGCGAGGTGGGCGAGGTTCCCATACTCCAGGCGACAGCTGAGGATCTCCGGGATTCGAGCTGGGGCCAAGTGGATCCAAGAGGGGGAAGGGCTCAAGTGGAGTTCATAAAAGTGGCCGTGGACCTCGCCCTCGAGGGGAAGGTTAGGGCCATGGTCACGGCACCCATAAACAAGGTGGGCCTCAGACTCGCGGGGGTTTCCTTTCCTGGGCACACTGAGATGCTTGCCCACCTCACTGGGGCCAAGCGCTTTGCCATGATGCTGGCCGGAGAGAAGCTCAGGGTTGTCCCTGTGACGATTCACTGCTCTCTCAAGGAGGCCATAGAGAGCCTGAGCGAGGACGGGATATGGGAGAAGGGGCTTTTGACCCATGATGCCCTAAGGAGCTGGTTCCGGGTGGAAAGACCCAAACTGGCCGTTTGCGGATTGAATCCCCATGCGGGCGATGGTGGCCTTTTCGGAGACGAGGAGCAGAGGATCATAGAGCCCGCTATTGAGCGGCTCAGAAAAGAGGGAATAGATGCGGAAGGACCAATGGTCCCGGATGCGGTGTTCAGGATGGCTGCTCAGGGTCGATACCAGGCTGTCTTGGCCATGTATCACGACCAGGGATTGATCCCCATAAAGCTATTGGAGATGGAAAAGGCGGTGAACTTGACCCTCGGCCTTCCCATAATCAGGACTAGTGTGGACCATGGTACAGCGTACGACATAGCGGGAAAGGGCATAGCGTCCGAGGAAAGCCTTGTCCAGGCCATAAAGTTGGCTTGCAAGTTGGCCCAGAGGTGACTTTGCCCGTATGCGGGAGGGGCTTGAGAATCTCGTAGCCGATCATGAATGGGCCATGGATCCGCATAGTAGGTGCTAGAAAGCACAACCTCAAGAACATAGAGGTCCAAATCCCCCGCAACAAGATAACGGTCATAACTGGCGTGAGCGGCTCTGGAAAGTCCTCCCTCGCCATAGACACCTTGTTCGCCGAGGCGAGGAGGAGATATTTCGAGACCCTCTCCATCCATGCGCGTCAACTCCTGAGGGGTATGGAGTCATCCGAGGTGGACCTCATAGAGGGCCTCTCTCCAGCTATCGCCATAGACCAAGGCCTCCCCTACAGGAATCCCAGGGCAACGGTTGGGACCCTGAGCGAGGCTTACGAGCTCCTGAGATTGCTCTTCGCAAAAGTGGCTAAGCCTCACTGTCCCAGGTGCGGGATGTTCATCGGGCCCACGAGCATCCAAAAGATGAGAGACAGGCTCTACGATTTTCGAGGAACAAGGGCCCACATTTACGCTCCATTTTTCCTCGCAAAGGCCAAGGAGAAGGCCGTCGTGATAAAGGAACTTTTGAGAGCTGGCTACCTCAGGGCCAAGGTCGGAGGCGAGCTTTTGGAGCTTGAGGACATGGCGTCCTCGGGCTCCTTGGAGTCTCTGAGGGAGATTTACGTGCTCGTGGACAGGGTGGATATCGAGGA
>JAPWUY010000252.1 GCA_028275295.1 Thermodesulfobacteriota bacterium
GCTCATGGCCACAAGGATTGGACCCCTTGCGAGGATGGGGATGCAGAGATGGTGGTGGAGGAGGAGGGCAAAAAGCTTGGAGCTAGGGCTTTCTGTCCCCACTGCGCTTCAGGTGGATGGGGAGGACATGAGCGGAGAGCTAGGCCAAGAGAAGATCCTCAAGATAGAGAGAGCAAGACAGATAGAGATCCTCACTTGGTAGAAGAAGCCTCTTCCAGCTGCCCCTAGCTGGCCCCGTTTTGGGCCTCCAGTTTTTTGAGATTTTCCAAAGCGAATCCAAGGGTCGGATCCAGGGCCAGTGCCCTTCTATACCACCTTATGGAGTTTTCCCTGTCTCCCAAGTCCCGCAAGTTGCTCGCTATGTTCGCCATATCCAGGGCGCTTCTGGGCTTTATCTCCAGGGCCTTGAAAAAGGCACCAATGGATTCATGGTGAAGTCCCAGGCGAAATCTGCAATATCCTAAAAGATTCCACGCCTCGTAGTTTCGGGAATCCGCCTCTGTTGCCCTCTCGAGCCACTCACATGCCTCAGCGAAGTTGCCTAGTTCCTTGTGGCAATAACCTATGTAGAAGAGCACGCTCGAGAGATCCTCTCCATCCGGCCCTCTCTCCAGCGCATGGAGAAAAAGCCCTAGCGCCCTTTGGATATGCCCCTGGCCCAATACGGCCATGGCCTTGTAGAAAAGGACCACAGGGGTCTCCTTCTCGATCTCCTCCAATACCTCTCTCGCATCATCGTATTCCTCGAGGTTCAAGTGGCATATGGCTAGCTGGATGAGGAGATCGTCTCTGGCCTCCTTCTGTAGCCCCTTTCCCAGGGCATCCCGAAAGAGCTCAGAGGCCGCTATGTAGTCCTTCCAGAGAAACTCACAACGGCCAAGATGATACAGGACCGAAGGAGTGTCTCCCAGGAGGCACCTGGCCTTGCTGAGAATTTGGTGAGCTTCCTCGATCTCTCCCTGGGCGAGCCTCAACATCCCCAAGTAGAGAAGATCTTCTCCCTTATCTGCTCCCTCCGGAAGAAGATCCGAAGCCCTTTGGAGATGAGCCTCAGCCACGCGGAAATCCCCCCTTGTCATGGCGAAAACCCCTAACTGTAGGCTCACTCTTCCCGCCTCGCTTCTCCTTCCATTGAGTGTCATCTCATCCAGCGTGGAATCCGGAATTCCGTCCCAACACAGCAGACATTGCTCCAGATCATCGGGATATGAGAGGACCCTCTCCCACTCCCAGATGTCATACCAAGGGGATTTCGGACATCTTCTCGCTCCTCTTCTCTCGAAATCCAGGATGATCCCGGCGCACGGCTCCAAGGAGAATCCCCCTCCGGAGGAGAGAGCCCAAAAGATGAGATCGTCCAAAAGGTCGTTTCGAAACAGACTCTCCAAGATCCTCCCGCCTTCCTCCAGGATTATCCTCTCCTTGGCCGTATCGATCCTCCCCGACCAGCTCGCCCTGGGCAAACCCCTTTTCAAGGAATAACTCGGGAGGATCATCCTCTGCTTGAGGAAGGAGGCTAAGTCTAGGGCAGCACCCAGATCCCTGGAAGAGTCAGCTCTCAGAACAGGCAGAAGGGTCCACCTGGAAGCCACCTGATGTGAAAGGGCTTCCTCGTAAAAGGGCCTTGCCATTGCTGACATTGCAATATAGGCATTCCTGAGTCCCGAGGCTGTGGAGTGGTCCACTGGGTGCACAGGCCTCAACTGCACTCTCACAAACCCAAACGAAAGGAGATGCTCGGCTACCATCTCCAGGGTCTGGGAAAGGCTCTCCCAATCACGAACTGGATCTTCCGTAATGATGTAAATATCCGCCAGGTGGTTCATCCTCCGGAACACATCGGGCAGGATGTGCCTTGCCATCTGGAAGTCCTCGGCATTTTTGGGCAATAGTATGTAAGCTCTCCTCGCCACCTGGCCTTCTCTTTTCATGAGACGAGCCTCTTTCCTCCATCCAGTGAAGCGGCCTTCCACGCATCCCTCACCTTGTGAATATCCTCCACGGTCATCCACTCGGTTTCGTATCGAGGACCCACGGAGATATACGGTGGCCTTTTCTCATCCAAAGGTCTTATACCGAAACTCCCTGGATCGTCGGAGATGGGGCATCCGAAATAGAGTCGCATCTGTTGGGCATTGGTATTGCCCCTTACGGGGACCAAGGACCTCACGAACTCCAAGGTGTTCAATGCATCCCTGAGGGTCTCCCCCGGAAGCCCGTACTGGCTGAAAAGCTCGACCCCCATCCCCCTTTCCATCGTCTTTAGGACTGCCCTTTTCACCTCCCCTGGGGAGATCCCCTTTCCTATCCTTTCCAGCACCCTGTCCGATGCTGATTCGAGGCCATATGCCACCATCTCCACACCAGCCCTGGCCATGAGATCCAGAATCTCCTCGTCCACGAGATCCGCTCTCGTCTCAAGCCAGAACTTGGCCCTGAGTCCTCTCGCGGCTATGCGTTCCATGAGCTCTACTGTGCGGGATCTGTTGAAGGAGAAGCTGGGATCTGCAAGCCAAAACCTCTCCAAGCCACGAGACCTCAACCATGAAATCTCTTCCAGGACCCGATCCACCGAGTGGTACCTCACCTTCCTGCCAAAGGCCCTTGGTGTGTAACAGAAAAGGCACCCATATGGGCATCCCCTGGAGGTGAGCATTATGGCCTCCTCCAACCCCCTCAGCTCCAAAACCCCTTCAAGAAAAGGGGAGGGATAAGCATCCAGGTCTTCCGGGCCTCGAACCTCCTCCCCCTCCTCCCATTGGTCGTCCTCGACTCTCGTGGTCGTCCCCGGCACAGGCCCCCTTATCCTTCCGGACTCCAGTGCACGGACCACTTCCAGGACCACGACCTCTCCCTCACCCCGGCAGAGGAAGTCCACTTCTCTCAATACCCTGAGGGCCTCCGAGGGCATGAAAGTGGCTTGGGGCCCACCGAGAATTATCTTCGCATCGGGCAAGGTCTCCTTGACCGCTTTGCAAAGTCCCCTCACCACAAGCATGTTCCTCTGGTACGCTGCGAATCCCACAAGCTGAGGCCTCATCTCCTCTAGGATCTGGGCGAAGGAAAGGGGGCTGAGTCTTCCGGACTCGCTCATGTTCACGATCCTGACCTCATGCCCCTCTCTTTTCAGTGAAGCGGCGAGATAACCCAGGGAGATGGGCATGGAAGGCGGAACATAAGGGTTTACCTCTAGAAGGAGTATCCTCAAGGTGTGGGGCTCTCCAGGGGACAAATGAAGCGAATCGGGGTGGCAGGTTCCATTTCAGCTAGCCAAATTCTAGGATTCGGTCACTGAAGGGAGATGGCAATCCTCCTCACCTCTTGGAGACCGCAACAGACCTGCACTGGCAGACGGGCCAGGATTCGAACCTGGATAGTGGGATCCAAAGTCCCAAGTCCTGCCGTTGGACGACCCGTCTGCGAAAAGGCCCGACTCCGTGATCCTAATATTACCATGCTCTCGTAGAAGGGGTAAACCCCAGTGGCTCCATGGGGAGCTAGTGGGGCCATGCTGGCAAGCTCTTCCCCCAAAGCCCCCAGTGACAGAAAAGGGGAGGGCTCACCAGCCCTCCCCCCAAGGTTCCTCGATCTTCCGAGGGATTTTCTCTCACTGAGGCTGTTCGCCAGCTTGCTTTTTCTTCTTCTTTTGTCCTTCCTCCTGGCCTTGCTGGCCCTGGGCGGCCCCACGATGTGTTTGCGGCTGCTGAAGCTGTCTTTGTTGCTGAGCTTGTTCCTGCGGCATGTGCCTCTGCTTCTCTCTTTCCATCTGACCTTGATTCTGTATCCCTTGCCTTTCCTGGCGAGTCTGCCTCTGCTCTTGCTCGTGGATTTTCTGCTGTCGCTGAGGCTGTCTTTGCTGCTCGTTCTGCTGCCTCATATGCTCGGCCTGAGGCTCGGGCCTTCTTTGCTCGAGTTGTCTTTGTTGCTCCTGTCTGCCCTGTCTTTCCCTTTGTCTTTCGTGCTGCTGTGGCTGGAGCTGTTCTCTCTGGATCTGTCTTTGCTCCGGGCCCTGGTGGAGTCTCTCCTGTTGAGGTCTCCTTTCCTGGGATTGTCTCTGCTTGTTTGTGAGTTCGCGATCCTGTCCGGGCTGAGTCTCCTTTTTCGGCCTTTCCCTGCCCGCTGATGGGCCTTCCTGCTGACCAGGGTGAGCTCGCCTCGCCTCTCCTGGTCTCAGCTCCTCTCCCCTTCCAACTCTGGCCCCCCCTCGGGACTTCTCCTCACTCTGGGGGGTACCTGGTTTGAGCTCCCTTTGGGTCCGGTCCCTTCGCTCTCCACCTCCCGGCCTCTCTTCTCTTGG
>JAPWUY010000253.1 GCA_028275295.1 Thermodesulfobacteriota bacterium
ACCGACATCCTCGGGGACGAGGATCACTTGGGAGACATGGATTTCAAGGTCACGGGCACTGCAGAAGGGGTCACCGCACTCCAGATGGACATAAAGATAAAGGGGGTGACGAGGGAGATCATGGCTCAGGCCTTGGCCCAGGCCAAGAAGGCGAGATTGTGGATCCTGGAGAGGATGCTCGAGGCCATACCAGAGCCCAGAAAGGAGCTCTCTCCCTATGCCCCCCGCATAGTGACCATTCACATAAAGCCAGAGAAGATCAGGGATGTGATAGGTCCCGGAGGCAGGGTCATAAGGAAGATAATCGAGGACACAGGGACCAAGATAGAGATAGAGGACGATGGCACTGTGCACGTGGCCTCCACCAACATGGAAAAGGCCGAGAAGGCCATAAGCATGATAAGGAGCCTGACAGAGGAGGCCGAAGTCGGAGGCGTGTACACGGGGAGGGTCAAGAGGGTGCTCGATTTCGGGGCAATAGTGGAGATACTTCCCGGCACCGACGGCCTTCTTCATATCTCGCAGTTGGACCACTCCCACACCCGCAAGGTCACTGATGTGATTCACGAGGGAGACGAGGTTCAGGTAAAAGTGATCGAGATAGACGAATCCGGGAAGATAAGGCTGAGTCGCAAGGCCCTTTTGGGAGAGCCACCCCCCGAGGCCAGGGAGCACCCTGGCAGGGAGGGGAGAGAGAGAAGGAGAGACGGCGGTCGCCCCCATGGCCGAGAAGATCGTCCTAGACAACGGCGTTAGGATAATCGTCGAACCCATACCCACACTGAGATCCGTCTCCCTCGGGATATGGGTTGCAGCTGGATCCAGGCTGGAGGCTCCCCAGGAGAGGGGTATCTCCCATTTCATAGAGCACATGCTCTTCAAGGGTACGAGGAGGCGTTCCGCCCAACAGATCGCAACAGAGATAGATGCGGTGGGTGGGTTCATGAACGCCTTCACGAGCAGGGAATACTCGAGCTTCTACGTCAAGGTGATGGACCAACATCTGGCACTTGCCGTGGACCTCATCACGGACATATATCTCGATTCCACCTTCGACGAGGAAGAGCTCGAGAGGGAGAGATCGGTCGTGCTCCAGGAGATAAGGATGGTGGAGGATACCCCGGAAGAACACGTCATGGACCTTTTCCACAAGGCGATGTGGAAGGGATCCTCCCTCGCCCATCCCATCCAGGGGGAGAGGAGGCAGGTGGCCAGGCTCGAAAGGGAGCTTCTCCTGGAGAGGTGGAGACAAAACTACCACCACAGAGAGGTCCTATTTTCAGTGGCCGGGAACTTCCATCAAGGGAAGCTCTTGGAACTTTTGGATTCATCGATGGAGAAACTCTGCTCGGATCCCATCTGGCCCAAAAAGAGGCCTCCCAAGAACCATCCCGGGCTCGAGATAGTGGAGAAGGACTTGGAACAAGTTCACGTGTGCATGGGGGTGCCCGCGCCATCTGCAACGGATCCCAGGCGCTATTCCTACCTCCTTCTCAATACCATCCTGGGAGGCGGGATGAGCAGCAGGCTCTTTCAGGAGGTGAGGGAGAAGAGGGGATTGGCTTACTCGGTCTATTCCTTCCTGAGTCCCTATGCGGATGTAGGCATCCTGGGCATATATCTGGGCACAACTTCCGAGCACCTCAAGGAAGCCCTGACTGTGGTCCTGGCCCAGATGGAAGCCCTCGCCAACGAGCCCGTGAGCGAAGAGGTGCTGCGAAGCGCGAGGGAACAGATAAAGGGGTCATTGGTATTGGGGCTCGAGAGCTCTGACAGGCGTATGAGCAGACAAGCGATCAACGAGCTTTATTTCGGAAGGCAGATTCCCGTGGAGGAGGTGATGGAGGCCCTGGAGGAGGAGACCTCGGAAGATGTCCAGAGGGCGGCTCAGGAGGCCCTGAGGGTGGAGAAAATGACCGTTGTGGTCCTGGGGAAGGCTTCCATCTCCCACATTCCACCTCCTCTGAGCAGCATGCTGAGGAGAAGATGAATTCCCCTCTGGGGGTGAGCCTTGGAGAAGGGGGAGAGGGAATTCTCTGTGAGAATGGATGGCGAGACAATCGAGGTTCTGGTCGAGGTTCTACCTCACCACAGGGGACTTCCCCTTCCCCAATATGCCACGGAGCTATCTTCCGGCATGGATCTCCATGCAGCCATAGATGGGCCCCTGGCCATAGAGCCAGGGAGATGGGCGCTAGTCCCAACTGGTCTCAAGCTAGCTCTGCCTGTGGGGGTGGAAGGACAGGTGAGGCCCAGAAGCGGCCTTGCAGTTCAATACGGGGTCACGGTCCTCAATGCCCCAGGGACAATAGATGCTGACTACAGGGGCGAAGTCAAGGTGATCCTCGTCAATCTGGGAGACGATGTGTTCGTGGTCAAAAGGGGAGATAGAATAGCGCAGCTTGTCCTCCAGAGGGTTCTGAGGGCCAGATTGCGGGAGGTTGACCGAGTCGATCCCACCGAGAGAGACGATGGTGGGTTCGGTCACACAGGAAGATGAGGAGGGATCTTTTCGGCCGATGGGTCGAATCTGAAGGTGGGATTATCTGGAAGAAGGGAGGTCTTGCATGGGAAGCGTTGTGAAAAAGCGCAGGAAGAAGATCAGAAAGCACAAGTACAAGAAACTCAGGGAGAAGATGAGGCACCAGAGGAGAAAGAGGGGCCACTGAGGGAGCACTTGTGAGGTCTCAAGGGAGGAATTGTCCCGAGAAATGAGCCCTCCCTGAGGAATCTCTGGACAAGGGGATGGCCTTGGATCAAGCGGCCTTGTTCTTGATTCTCCTTCTCGTCGTGGCTGCGGGGGCGGGTCTTTGGATCCTGTACCGCAAGCTAGAGGGTCTTAGGGAGAGAAGCTCTGCCCTGGAGGTGGGTCTCAACGAGACGCTCCTCAAGTACAGGGTGGGGATGGAGAGAATAGAGAGGGCAGGGGCCTTGATAGAGGAGGGGAAGGTAAAGGAAGCCATAGAGAGCCTGGAAGAAGTGACTAGATCCTTGCCTGGCCTCTATGTAGCGGACTTCTTCTTGGGAAAGGCCCATATGGGGGCAGGAGACAGAGACAAGGCCGCTCAATATTTGGAGAGCTTTCTCAAGAAGGCCAAGCCATACGATGGCCGCACAGCCCAGAGGGTGGAAGAGGCGAGAAAACTTTTGGAGGAGATGCGGTCTCTTCCCGGATGATTTTTTCCGGGGAGTCTCCTGGAGAGCTTTTTCTTTCTCGAGCACACCGATACTCGGGCATTGCAAGAGGTTAGCATGTGGAGGAGATCCAAGGAGTTCGTAGAGGCCCTCCGCAAGGAGCCCTGGTCCAGGGATTTGGCCCAATCGGGCGAGTTTTGGGATCGGCTTAGCGGGTGGCTGGAAGAGAGGTTCCTGGCCGGGTTCCTAGATGCCCTGAGTGGGCAAGTGGAGACGATCCTGGAGATAGACCCTGAGCTTCCCGAGCCCAGGATTATGGAGCTTGCAGCGGGGGCCATGGTGGAGTTCCTCGAGGCCCACCACGCCTCGGTCAGGATCTACGATCCAGAGACGGGGCATATGCTCGCCTATGGCTCCTACCCTTCGAGGGAGACTTCGAGGCTCCCTTACGTTCCGTTGAAGGGGAGCATAGCGGGGCTTGTCGTGGAGAGCAGGAAGCCCTATTTGGTGCCCAATGTCCTCGAAGAGCCTCTTTACCACGACAAGGAAGAGGCCATCGCCAGGGGAGTGAACTCCTTGATGGCCATCCCTCTCGAGATTCCGAGGTTCTACCCCACGGAGAGGGACACAGTGGGAGTAGTCCAGGTGTATTTTTCGGAGAAGGACAAGGAATTCTCCCCCCTCGAAGTGAAGATCGCAGAGCTCATGTGCAGGCGGCTCAGCTTCGTGTTCGCCCGCAAGAAGATCCTCTCTCTCAGGAGGCTGAGCCAAAAAAAGGAGGCGATAGTGAGGAAGATATTCCTCAAGCTCGGCTCCAGAGAAGGGATCAAGATGAAGGAAGTCTTCAACAGGGTCATTCCGGAGCTTGTGGACATCGTGAACATTCAGAGCTGCGCCCTCTTCTCAGTGACCGAAGATAGAAAGAGCGTCGTTCTCGAGGCCGGGTATCCCGAATCCTCCGGCTACCACGGCATAGGGAAGGTCTTCCCCATAGAGAGCGAGCCAGCCTTTTCCGTGGTCCTGCAAATAGGTTCTTACACGAAGGAGACCCCCTATGAAGTCATAACTCCATCCTATGTCCTGGTGAGGGATCCCCAGAGGAGCGAGCTCATCTCCGCCAACTTGAAGCGCATGGCAGCCATCCACAACATAAACTCCATT
>JAPWUY010000254.1 GCA_028275295.1 Thermodesulfobacteriota bacterium
CCATGGACCTCCTGGAACCGGGGGGAGATCTTTTCATAGTATCTGAAATTTCCGAGGGCTTTGGATCGCCAGAATACAGAGAGGCTCAAAGGAGGCTTGTGGAGTTGGGACCCGACCGGTTCCTTGAGGAGATCCTCCCAAGAGAGCACGCCCTCATAGACGAGTGGCAAACAGAAATGCAGCTCAAGCCCATGAGACTCGGCCGAATTCACCTCTACACAAAGGGTTTGACGGAAGAGGAAAGGAGACTCACAGGGGTCAGGGTGATCGAGGACTTGGAAGGCGAAATAAAGGAGAGCGTGGGACGTTCGGGAAAAAGAAAGGTAGTCGTTGTGCCAGAAGGACCCTATGTGGTTCCCATCTACAAGGGATCATGAGCCCGTTCCCCCTATATCCAGGAGATGAGAAAGTTCTCATCACGGTTCCATGCTTTGCCCGGTGGAGAGGCGCTTTTCGGGGGTTTTTCTCTTCAACGGGTTCGGACATCCTGGCCAATTTCCTGTGCCCTATTTAAAACCGACGGGGGAATTTCGTGTCTCAAGAGGATCAAGTCATAGTGATCTTGGAGGATAGCGGCCAGAGGTTGGTCGCTCCAAAGGGTGCGAGCCTCCTAGAGGTCTTACAAAAATTCGGTCTGCCCATCAGATCCGACTGTGGAGGCAAGGGGAAATGTGGCAAGTGTCGGATAGTTGTCGCCCCCTCCGACTCCGTTGCTTGCCCGACAAGTTGTGAGCTCGAGCTTCTCCCAAAAGAGGACCTCGAGCGAGGCCTGAGGCTTGCTTGTCAGTGCGAGATCAGAGGAAATGTCGTTGTGAGAGCCGAGGAGGAGGTGGCGGAAGAGGGCCTCGGGAGTGTCAAGACAGCTCTGGGAGGCTCTTACCCATCGTATCCAGCTGTGAGAAGGGTGGTCCTCAAGGCAACGGAAGGGAAAGGAAAGGTTCCCGAGAGAGACCTTCTGGGGATGGTGCTCAGGAGAATTGCGAGAACCGGGCTTCCCCTGGATGCCATGTGGGACGTGGCTGCCCTCAGGGATCTGAGCGAGCCCCGAATTCTCGAAGGAAATGTCACCCTCGTATGGCACAGGCAGAAGGGAATAACCGGGCTGAGAAGGGGAGCAGCTTACAGAGGTTTGGGTTTGGCCCTGGATCTCGGCACCACGACCATAGCGGGCTATCTTTGCGATCTGGAAAAAGGCGAGATAGTTTCATCTGCCAGTATCACCAATCCCCAGGGTCGATTTGGGGAGGATGTCATCAGCAGAATTGCCTATGCCTCTGACAATCCCCAAGGCTGCAAGATCCTCCAGGAACTGGCCGTCAAGGCCGTCAATTCCCTCATGGACACCTGCCTGAGAAGGGTCGGATCCTCTCCGGAGGAACTCGATGAGATAGTGGTCGTGGGCAATACGACAATGCTGGAGATCTTTGCTGGAATGAATCCCCACTCCCTTGGTAGGGCTCCTTACTTGCCCCTATGTCTCTCGCCCTTGGATCTCAGATCTGGGGACCTGGGACTCAAGGTACCCCCTGGCACGAACGTGCATTTTTTCCCCGTAATCTCCGGGTTCGTGGGAGGAGATGCGCTGGCAGCCATAATCTCCCAGGGCCTCCACGAGGAAGAGGAGCCAACCCTTCTTGTTGACATTGGGACGAACGGGGAATTGGTCCTGGGAAACAGGGATTTTTTGTGGGCAACGAGCTGTGCCACGGGACCTGCCCTGGAGGGAGCTCACCTGAGCTGCGGGATGAGGGCGACCAGGGGGGCCATCTGGAAGGTCTGGCAAGAGAGGGGGAAGCTCGAGTTCCAGGTATTGGGCCCTGAGGGTGAAAGCCCCAGAGGGATTTGCGGATCGGGAGTAATAGACACCTTGGCAGCCCTTCTGAGTCTGGGGATTCTGCTCCCCAGTGGGAGATTTGTGGAGGGGAAAGAAGGTGTCGTCCATGACGATAGAGGGGTTGGCACTGCCTTCCAACTGGTGAAGAAAGGGGAGAGGGGGGCCAAAAGAAACATTTACATAAGCCTCAAGGACGTAAGACAAGTCCAGCTTGCCAAGGCCGCAATGTACGTGGGAGTGAAGTTTCTCATGAAGAGAGCGGGCCTGAGCGAGGTTCGAAGACTAGTTTTGACTGGAGCCTTCGGAGCGAGATTCAATTGGAGGTCGGCTGTGGATATAGGAATGATTCCCCCCGAGGCCACACGCGGCGAGGTCCGAACTGTTGAGAATGCTGCGGGACTTGGGGCCGTGATGGCCCTTTTGGATTCGAGAAAAAGAGATGAGGCCAAATCCATAGCCCAGAAGGTCCAAGTGGTAGAGCTTGCCGAGGAATCTGATTTCTCCTCCGCCTTCTGTGAGGCGCTGGAATTCCCAGGTTCTCCCCTGGAGTTAGCCAAAACTCTGGAAGCTCATTGATGGCTCCCAGAAGGGCAGATTCTGTCGAACCGCGAAGAAATGCCTCTATGTACGAGAGTCTTGCCATGGGGAGGCACAGGGTACTTCAGCCGAGGAAGACCTTGCCTTGGCGTGCACCCCATGATCTCAAAGAGAGGCTATCAACCGTTGCAAGGCAAACGTTTGGGAAGGGCGGACTCCGAGTTGCTCATCTTCTGGCGGACCTTGCCATCGCGGGTGCGGTAGGACTCGACCGAAATCCCCAATCCCAAATTTTGCCCGAGACTAATCATTCCCGCAGGAGCCCAGATTACCTAGGTGACCTGGCAGTGGAGATTATGAGGATAGCCATTCCCATGAGACCACAGAAGACAAACCACAGGGGTTTGTAGACCCCCCAATTGTCGTAAACCCATCCCGCAACAGGGGGTCCTATCATCCCCCCCATGGAAGCCATTCCCATGGTTATCCCCAGAAGCTTTCCAAATGATCCCACCCCGAAGTGCTCCCTCAGCATGGCCCCCCTCAGGATCATGGTCCCGCCGAAGCCTGGCGGGAAAAAGGCGAGAAAAACCAACAAAGGCCACCCCTCTTCCACCCCTGTCAGGGCCAAAAGACCACAGACCATGAATCCATAGGCTCCCATCATGACCTTGTGCTTCGGGTAGATGTCCGCAAGCCACCCAAAGCCAAACCTCCCAGCTATGCTCACGAGGGGTAGGGCTGCTGCCACCATTCCAGCCTCCTTCCTGGCCATGCCCACGGAGCTGAGATAAGGCATCAGGTGGGTCACTACTGCCGTGAGCACCAACATTCTGAAGAACTCCGCGATATTTATTGCCCAGAAGGATCTGTCCCCCAGGGAAGATCTGAAGCTGGGCTCGCCTTTCTCCTGAGGCCACGGGCCAAAACTGGGAGATTCACGAGGCTCGGTTTGGAACTCATCCGCCTCTGGGTTAGGATTTTCCTTGAGCACAAGCCCCAGTGGGATCCCCATGACCCACATGAGAAAGCCCAGGAGCATCAGGGTGGTCCTCCATCCCATGGAATCTATGGACCAGACCACAGGGGGGATCAAAAGACCACCCGCTCCATACCCGCAGGCCATTATTCCCATGGCCTTTCCAATCCTCCTTTTGAACCATTTTGCAACCGAGGTCATGAGGACAACGCTGGTGCAGCCTCCGGCCCCGAAAGCGAGAAGGAGAAAAGCTCCGTAAAACATGGTCAGGGATCTCGTGAGGCTCAAAAGAACGAATCCCGCGCCCACTATGGCCGCTCCAGCAGTGACCAACTTTCTGGATCCGTATCTGTCCACGAGGTAGCCCGCCAGGGGAGCGAAGATTCCCATTTCGAGCCCTCTCAAGGCGACAACCAGGGAGACCTCGGTGTAACTCCACCCGAATTCCGAAACTATTGGTTCGAAGAAGGCGGTAAAACCGAAAAAGAGGGTCCCGCTTATGTAGAGGGCTATGAAGAAGCCGGCAAAAACAATCCACCAACCGTAGTAGATCATGAGCGCTCCCGAGGTCCTGAAATTCCGGCACCCTCTTCCGGAAGAAGCACCTTTGCCGCCCACGCGGCTCTCTGTGGATTATCCTTTGTGGAGACTCGGAAGGTCAACGGAAAAGGGCCTCAAGACCGAGGTCTAGGGCTTTCTCCTGACAGGGAGCTTCACGGTGAAGCTTATCCACTTTCCCGATTCCGATTTCGCTACGATCTCGCCTCCGTGGCCCCTCACTATCTCCCGAGAGATGAAAAGTCCCAAACCTGTGCCCCTCCTCTCGGATGATTTCTCGTCATGGAAGCGGACGAATTTCTCGAAGGCCTTCTCCAACTTTTCGGGACTGAGCCCCTCTCCCTCGTTCCAGACCTCGATTTCCAGGATATCGTCG
>JAPWUY010000255.1 GCA_028275295.1 Thermodesulfobacteriota bacterium
TGTGGGAGCGACCCATTTGACCAGGGATCCCGAGGACCTTCCCTTCGCTCCTACCTGGAGCATGAGCGCCGGGGCGACCTACAGATTTCTCGAGAATTTCAAAATAGCAGTGGACTTCGCTTACTTCGACTCCTACAACACCGTGAATCCCAGGTATCCAGGATCGAGGGTGGAAGTGGATTCCTTCTTACTCCTCAATGGAAAGCTGAGCTACGAGTTTCGGGTTCCAAAATCGAGGATCAAAGGGGAGGTATTCGCTTATGGCGAGAACCTCCTCGACTACGACTACCAATACAAGAAAGATTATCCCATGCCCGGCATAAACGGGATGTTCGGTGCCTCTTTCAAGTTCTGAACTCGGAAAAGACCCGGAAGGTTTTCTTCGCACCTTCCTCCTCCAGAGGGGGCCGAGAGGCCCCCTCGCCTCCCAACTCTTTTGCCTTCCGCAAGAGGCCCTCGGGCTTCTCGGAGACGAACCCAGGGTGGATTCCCTGGACTCGGGGGTCCTACCGAGACGATCCCAAGACTTCCCCCAGGGCTCTGGGCAGGTTCCCTATTATCTCGTGGATCTGAGTTGCTGGGGTGGCTCGGGTCAGCACGCCAGCAACCCTGTTGGCCTCGGCCGCAATTTGAGCCGCATGGAGCAAGTCCTTGCCCGAGGCCACGAGGGCTGCAGCCATGCCCGAGAGGGTATCCCCGGTGCCTCCTATGGCCTCCATGGCCTCCACAGTGGGCCCATCTATGGTTGCGTGGATCCCATGCCTCGTGGCCACGAAGTCCCTGGTCCCTTTCACGAGAATGCAACGGGAGGCGTCCTCGTTTCTGTAAGCCCTCTCGATGAGCTCCGGCACCCGATTCTCTTCCTTGAGGAGGAAGCCCCTCGTGTAAAAGGGGTGAGGGGCCTTTTCATCGGCAAGGAATGCGAGCTCGCCAGCATCAGGAGTGAAGAGGTCGTACGAGGGAGCCTGTCCACTCATCTTGGCCACGTACATCCAACCAGCATCAGCGAGGAGGAGCGGCCTCGGCTCCATGGCATCGAGTGCCAGAAGCACCTTGTTGTGCCAGTCCACATCGGGGAGGATGTAGTGAAAGGCGATAGCCCGAAATTTTCCGTGGGGGAGCTTCTCCGTCAAATACGCATAGAGTCTCAAGCTCCCCTCCCCTGTCCCGATATCCCCTGCGAGGTACGCGTGGGGCATTGGCTGGTCCATCAGGATTGCTACCTTTATGGCAGCTGCGAGCAAGGCCGTTGTTCCCCTTCCCACCCTGAGCCTCTTTCCCCCGACGACGATCTCATCTCCCTCGATGGTGGCCTGGCCATCCAGGACGGGAATGGATGGGTCTGGAACCGTGCCCACTACTGCGAGCATATTCTCATGGCCTCCTCGTAAGCGAGCTGGAGGGCATAGCCGCAGAGGGTGTGACCCAGTTCCAGGGGTTGGGGGGCATCCTTGAGTGTCTTGCCCACGAGCTCTTGAGCCAGATAGGGCACATCTGGACAACCTCCTCCCGAGACATTGACTATCATGCCCGTAGACTTCTCCACAGTGATTTTCATGTTAGCTGCCCTCACCATGATATATCCGCCCAGCTCCTTCACATGGAAGAGCCCGACAGGCGCTAAAAGAGGACTGTCCACAGGCACAGCTTCCAGAGGCTCGAGTTTGGCCTCTCTGAGAATTCTCAGGATCTCGAGTTGCGACATGAGGGGATACTCTATGACCATGTCGCATCCTGTCTGAATCTCCGGTGGGGGGCCCATGACCCTCACTTCCTTTCCCTTTGCCCTGAGGAGCCTCTCCGCCCGGATGACTTCTGTCGTGCTCCTGAAGACCAGGATACCCTTCCCCATCCCCCCTTCGTGTTGGGGAGCCTTTTGCTTCGTCTCCTTGCCTTTTCGCCAAAACCTCAATTCTTTTTCTCCAGAATCATCCTATAGCCGTCCTCAGTCTTCTCCTCCTGGGTCACCTCCCATCCCTCCATGCGAGCTGCCCTCGAGACATTCTCTCGGCTCGTATCCGTGTCAACTAGGACCTCCAGGGTCCCCTTAGCCAGCTTCTTCATGTTTTCCATCACCAGGAGGACTGGCTGTGGACACGAAAGACCCCTGGCATCTATAGTTTTGTCCGCCATATCCCAACACCTCCCTTCAGGATCGTCTCAAATTGGTAAGGCCAATGAAAAGGCATATCCCCATGGCAACTGCCAGACCTGCAATCCCATTGGGGCCTACACCCTGAGGCGAGCTAGCCAGACCAAAATTGTGGGCAATAGCTGCCCCTATTATCATTCCCAGCACGAATACCCCCGCATCGTTATCCCCCTCTCCTGCCATGAAGAGTTGCCTTCCCGGGCAGCCCCCGGCCAGGGCAAAGGCGAGACCCGCAACCATCATCCCACAGAAATTCCAGAGGTGCTGGGAGTGGGCCACGGGCTGCTTCTCGAAGCCGGGATGGAATTGCCCCAGGATCAGATTGACCACCCATGCCACAACAACCAGGGCCACCATCCCCGAAAACAGATGCAATTGCCGAAAGAGGATCAGGTCCCTGATACCCCCCATGGTGCAGAATCGACTCCTCTGAGCAAGAACTCCGATTATCAATCCAGCAGCTAGGGAGACCAATAGGGGAGCCCTCGCTGCCCCTGGCCCTTGGAGACTGTAGAAAAGGATCCCGCTTGCAGCCTGGCCCTCAACTGGAGGATAGGCGAGCCTCAGCACGAGAAGCCCAGCCATGAGGAGGGGGATCATGAGCCCCACTGACTTGCTCTGGGGGGAGCTTCGTCCGAGGGAATAACCCCCTCTGAAGAAGAGCGTGCCGATCCATATCCCCGTTGCAAGCCCTGCCAATCCCAAGATGGCATTTCCATCCCCTCCGGCCAGTCTCAGCAAGGCCCTCCAAGGGCAGCCCAGGAATACCAGGGCTCCTATCATGGCGCACATTCCCAGGAAGAATCGGGCGACCGGAGCAGAGCCTCCCCTTGGCCTGAACTCCTTGAAGAGGACAGCTGCCAAGAATGCTCCGAGCACGAACCCCAGGATCTCTGGCCTGAGGTACTGGACCACCCCAGCCCGATGAAGGCCGAGGGCGCCTGCTATGTCCCTTTCCATGCAAGCAACACATATGCCCATGTTGGCTGGGTTACCCAGTTTCTGGAGCAGGGGAGCGATAACCCCTATGGACGCCCCTACAAGAACTATTCCCCATCGAGTCGCGAGAACATTGCCTTTCATTTCCACCTCCTCATCGGAACTCGGGAATCTGGATTGGCCCCTTCGTATCCTGGCCTCTCTTCGAGTGGTCCATGAGCCTCTTCATCGTCGCAGGGCCTGGAGGCCGGCCTGCGAGTCGAACGCAGCAGGATGGTTGTCAGCCATCCCCAAACGGGTTTGCAGCCCGCGGGGAGCACCGGCTCCCTTCACCGGCCTCACGCTCTACTCCCACGTTCTTCCGCCCCCCTCCCCGAACACATATCTGCACCGCGCTCGCCGCTAGCGATCTTGTCCAGAAGGAGCAGGGCTGCCCCAATTGCTCCCATAAGTTGGGGGTGAGAAGGAATGAGTATCTGATCCTCGAGCTCCTCGGCCAGCAACTTCCTCATGCAGGGGTTGAGTGCTACTCCTCCCGTGAAGGCTATGGGCATCGCTGGGGAGACCCTTCGAACCATGCTCAAGGCTCTCCTGGCCACAGCGACGTGAAGGCCGAGGGCGATTCTAGATGGCCTTTCCCCTCTCGCCATGAGGGAGGTTGCCTCGCTCTCTGCAAAGACGGTGCACATGCTGGAAATGTTCGAGGCTTCGTCTGCCTCGAGGGCGAAGGCCCCAAATTTCTCGATCCCCATACCGAAGGCCCCAGCCATTATCTCTAGAAATTTCCCAGTCCCAGCAGCGCAGCGATCATTCATCTCGAACTTTATCACCCTGCCGCCATCACCCAATGCGATGCACTTGGTGTCTTGACCTCCGATGTCCAAGACACCCTTTGCGTTGGGAAACATGTGATGGACTGCCCTGGCATGAGCCAATATCTCTGGAACCACGGAGGCCTGCAGAATCTTTCCCATGAGGTGGCGTCCGTAGCCTGTCGCCTGGATCCTGTCGACCTTTAACCCTTCGATCAAAGCCAGACATTGCTTTGAGGGGTCGAAGGTCGTATCTGCGAGCCGAACATCGACGATTCTCCCGCATTCATCCATCACTACGAGCTTCACACTCCTCGAGCCGACATCCAGCCCAACCACTCTCATTTCCCCAGAGTCCCTATGAAGGCCTCAACACGATT
>JAPWUY010000256.1 GCA_028275295.1 Thermodesulfobacteriota bacterium
CGGCGGCTGTCCGACTTGCCCTTTTTTTTGGAAGGACACGGGCCCCGCCAGTCCGCGGTGATGGCAATGCGCTTATGCCCCCTTGCAAGCTCCACTAGGTAACAAACGAACGCCCTTCCGTGCGTGAGGCCATTGGCTCCGAACTCCTGGAAGCATCCCTCCCCGAAGGTTGCGGGTAGGTTTTTTCTCAGCCTCAACCCGTACCTTGGCGCCTCCGTGAATCGTCCCTGCGCCTTCTTTTTTCGAGAATCATTTTCCTGGTCTCCTTGACAGAGGAAAGAATCAGCCCTTAGACTTCCACGTCGAATATTCCCCAGAAAGGAGTCTCAGAGTGAAGGACGGGATTACTCACCTGGATCCCAGCGGAAGGCCGCGGATGGTGGATGTTGGATCCAAAGAGCCCACAAAGAGAGTGGCTGTAGCATCTGGCCTAGTGAGGATGACCAAGGAGACCTTGGCTGCCATTATTCAAAGAAAGACAGCGAAAGGCGATGTGCTTCAGGTTGCGCAGCTTGCAGCAATCCAGGCTGCCAAGAGAACATGGGAGCTCATTCCCCTCTGCCACCCTGTGGCTTTGACCAAGGTGGAGGCCAGTGTCGAGCCCGATGAGGAGCTCCCAGGTGTCAAAATAACGGTCCAGGTTGAGGGATTCGATAGAACAGGATTCGAAATGGAGGCTCTAACTGCCGTGAGCGTCGCTGCCTTGACAGTCTATGACATGTGCAAATCTATGGACAGGGCTATGATCCTATCGGATATAAGGCTCGAGTTCAAATCTGGCGGAAAATCAGGCACATTCAAGAGGGGGTGAGGATGGGGTTGCGATGGACGGTCTCGAGGAGCCTTTGGAAGAAAACGTACCCATGTTCGATGCTCATGCCCACCTGAACAGGGAAAATTTCGGGCAGGAACTCGAAGATGTCATCGAGAGGGCAAAGAGGGTCGGTATTGTAGCCATAGTGGCGGTCACTGAGTCTCCTCGAGAGGCAGAGTCCATACTCCTTCTCTCAAAAGAGGAGCCCATGGTGAAACCATCGATCGGTCTCCATCCCGAGCTAGCGTCCCGATGGGAATTGGAAGAAACCCTCCAACTGATTCGGCAGCACAGAGACGAGCTCGTCTCCATTGGCGAGGTCGGGTTGGATTACTGGATAGCCAAGGAAGAGGAAGAAAGGGAGCTCCAGAAAAGGGCTCTGAAAAGTCAGGTGGAGCTAGCACAAGAGCTGGGCCTTCCCCTCAACGTACACTCCCGCTCCGCAGGCCGCCAGACCATTTCCCTCCTCAAGGAGATGGGGGCGAAGAGGGTTTTGCTCCATGCCTTCGATGGGAAAGCCTCGGTTGCTCTTTCCGCAGTGGAGGCTGGCTATTTCTTCTCTATCCCACCCTCGGTTGTGAGATCTCCCCAAAAACAGAAACTGGTCAAAGCCCTTCCCATGGAAAGAATCCTCCTGGAGTCGGACGCTCCGGCCCTTGCTCCAGTTGCTGGCGAGAGAAACGAGCCAGCAAACCTCCTCGTTGCATGCAAAGAGGTGGCGAGGATAAAGGGGATGGCTTGGCAGGAAGTGGCCAAAATAACGACAGAAAATGCCTTGAAATTTTTTGGAGTCGACCTGTGAGACGCAAGATCATGCCCACAGGGCATCGTCCGCGATGGGGGGCGGGTCGGGCTATCTCATCCTATGCTCTGGGAAGCCGGCCCTCACCCAAAAGCTCACCACCCTCTGTTCTAGACATGGTTCGGGGCTAAACGGGAACCTTGTAGAGGATGTCCGGGGCTCTATGGTCGAGATGTATCGAGGGGTCTCAAGCCTCGCTTTCCTCTAGCTCCACTTTACCGGCCTTTGCTTTCTCTCTCACCCACATCCCACTTACAACGGAAAGAGCTGCCAGGATCACGAAAGCGAGGGATATGGGTCTTGTCAAGAATATCAGGGGCGAGCCCTGGGAGAGGGTGAGAGACTGAACCAGGGAGGTCTCCATGAGCCTGGCCAGGACTGCAGCCAGGACCATTGGAGCAACGGGGAATCCCAGTTTCCTCATGAAATATCCTACGATGCCAAAGATGAGCGTGACCCAGAGGTCGAAAAAGGAATGCCTCAGGCTATATGCTCCTATCAACGTGAACACCACTATCATGGGGCCGAGGATGGGGAAGGGAACCAAAGCCATCCTCGCCCACAGGCCCACAAGGGGCAGATTCAGAATCAGCAGCATGAAATTTCCCACATACATGCTAGCTATTATGGTCCAGACCAGATGAGGCTGCTCTTGCATGAGTCTGGGGCCTGGCTGAAGCCCGTACATCATGAAGCCACCCAGGAGCACAGCCAAGGCCGGGCCCGAAGGAATGCCAAATGAGAAAAGGGGGACAAACCCTCCCTGGGCAGTGGCGTTGTTGCATCCCTCAACCGCTGCAACCGCATCTATTGCCCCTTTTCCAAATCGTTCAGGGTGCTTCGAGAATCTCCTCTCCAGGTCGTACACCAAAAAAGAGGTGACTGCTGGACTACAACCAGGGATGAGCCCCGCGAGAAACCCTACGATTCCGGATCTCAAGATGGCCCCTGTGCTTTCCTTTATGTCCTGCCAAGTGGGAAGCCACTCTATCTTCTTGGCTTGGAGAATGCATTTGGCCTCCTTTTCCACGTTGACGAGGATCTCGCTTATGGCAAAAAGCCCCATTATGACAGGGACAAACTCTATCCCTCCCACAAGCTCCATGGATCCGAAGGTGAGTCTCGTGACCCCTGTCAGAGGGTCCATCCCCACTATTGCTGTGAGGAGGCCCAATACGGCCGACACGATCCCCTTGAGGAGGGATTTTCCCGAAAGGCTCATGACCAAGGTGATTCCCACCACAGTGAGGGCGAAGTATTCCGGGGGCCCGAAAGCCAGGGCCACCCGGGAAAGCATGGGGGCGAAAAAGGTGAGCCCAATTACACCCATTGTTCCAGCCACAAATGAGGAGATAGCTGATATGCCAAGTGCTGGGCCGGCCCTCCCCTGAAGGGTAAGTTGGTAGCCCTCCAAAGCTGTGGGCACGGATGAGGCTTCACCAGGTATGTTCACGAGAATCGAGGTTGTGGAGCCACCATACATTGCCCCGTAATATATGGCAGCCATCATTATGAGAGCAGGAGCTGGATCCAATAGAGTGGTGAGAGGGAGTAACATCGCTATTGCTGCCGTGGGTCCTAGCCCTGGTAAAACTCCCACAACCGTCCCAGCAATGGAGCCGAGAAGCGCAAATAGGAGATTGGTGGGTGTTATGGCTCGTTCGAAGCCTTGAAGAAGTGAGGACAGCTCGACCATTTCGCCTCCGCTCCCTTAAGACTCATTCCCAAAGGAGTGCAAGGGGTCCAAGGGGAAGAGTGAGATCCAGCAATTTTACAAACATCCCATAGACAAAAAGGCTTGTGCCCAGCGCACAGATCACTCCCACCCTCAACGGATAGCTGCCAAAGAGCTTTATGAAGATCAAAACAAAGGCAAACGTGGAAATTAGAAAACCCAGAGGTCCGCACAGGGCCACATAACCGCCCATGAGAACCAATGCCAGAAGCCAGTTCTTCCATCCAGCTCCATCTGGCCAGTCTATCCTCCCCTCGGAGCGGGTCCTCATGAACCTTGCCCTTATGGAAACGAGGACTCCCGAGAGGGCGAGAGCCAACCCCAAGAGGAAGGGGAAAGTCCTGGGATGGAGATATCCGCCCGCGCCCTCAGGAATACCCCTCGATGCCAAAACCACCGTGAGCCCCAGCAGGGCAAAGAGGCTTCCCGCCACAAAATCTGCTGACCTCTGGGTCTTCATCTCGCCTCACCTCTTTATCTCTTGGGCAAGCTCGGAGTAAATTCTGGTCATTTCCTCTATGAATTGCTTGCTCTCCTTGTGGCCCATGGCAAGGGGCACAAAACCTTCTTTCTTCATCTGCTCCTGGATCTCTGGATTCTTGGCTACTTCCAGAAACGCTGCTTCGAGCTTCTTGATGATGGGCTCCGAGGTTCCAGGGGGCAGACCGATTCCCCTCTCTATTGCCATGATCATGTCTATTCCCTCTTCCTTGAAGGTGGGAGTGTCGGGGAAGGCAGGGAATCTCTTCTCGTCTGCAAAGGCAAGCACGCGGATACTGTCCGAGTGCTTTACCAAGTCATCGGAGTTGCCGAAGATGGCCATGACATGGCCTCCCAGAAAAGCGGTTATTTGGGGGGCAGCTCCTGTAAAGGGCACGTAGTTGAACTTGGCTCCTGTGAGCTTCTGAAGTCTC
>JAPWUY010000257.1 GCA_028275295.1 Thermodesulfobacteriota bacterium
ATCCAGAAGATCCGGTCCAGGACGAGCAAGGGCACCATAAACCTCAACACCAATGGGAGCATGCCGGAGGAGCTGGCAGCATTGGTGGACAGGGGACTCGACTCCGTGAGAATTAGCCTGAACAGCGCCAGGCCCCCTCTTTTCAGGGCCTACGTCAGACCAAGGGGCTTCGACCTGGAGGATGTGGAGGAATCTCTTAGGATCTGCTCCCAAAGGGGTATATTTACCATGGTCAACTACCTGGTCTTCCCCGGGATAAGCGACGAGAAGGAAGAGTGGGAGGCCCTCAGAGGGCTCATAGAGAGAACCGGGGTGAAGTTCCTCCATCTCAAGAACCTCTGTATAGATCCAGAGCTCTATTTGGCGAGCATGCCCACCTCGGCATCCGGGGCCATGGGAATGAGGGAACTCAAAAGGATTCTCCAGGAGGAGTTCCCCGATCTCGGTCTCGGTTACTTCAACAAGGCTCTGAAGAAAGGGCCTTGAGCCCCGAGCCCCAGTAGTTGATCATCAATGGGGGCAGAGAAATTTTCCCCTCAGGAGTTGGGAGAGGCTAGCTGTGAGGTCCATTGCCCTGAGAGCCCTCTCCTTGTCCAAACTGCCAAGGCCGCAAGAGGGGGTTATGAAGGATCTTGCGAGGAGATCTTTCGCCTGGAGCCCCTCCGAGAAAAAAAAACCCGCCTGATGGATCCAGAGCTCGGCCAGATCCTCAACCGTGGAGGTATCCAGTTTGTGAGAGTCCGTAGGCACTATTCCCCAGGCGATGATCCCCCCTCTTTCCAGAAAACCGAGGATCTCTTCCTTGAAGAGGGAAAAGCGCTCGAAGTACGAGAAGGCATCGAAGCTCAAGACCCTGAGGCCCCGCACCCCCAGAATGGTCCCCCAGTCCGCATTCGCGCACACATGTATTCCTGGCCACCCTCCCTCATCCTCTATTCCCAGGAGTATTTCCTCCAGGTCCCTCAAGGCCCTCTCGAGCTCCACTCCTATAAAGACCGAGCTTCCCACATGGCCCAGAGCTGGCTCGTCGACAAAGACAATGGCCTTGCCTCCAGCTGCCACAAGCTTCCTCGTCTGCCACCTGGCCCTCATGGCGAGGAGCCTCACCGCTGCGTCCCTGACCCTCTCGTCGTAATAGGCCAGTCTCCCGGACGAATCCTGCAAGGCCAGGAGTATCGTGAGAGGCCCGCTTATCTGGCCCTTGACGAATTTCACTGGGCCCATGGCCTCGAGGAGCTCCAATAGCTTGTAAAGACCAGGCACGGCCTCTGGGGTCGACTGGAAAAGGGACTCCTCCACGGGTCTTTTTGCCTCTACCACCTCGAGATACGCCTCGTAGAATCTGAGGAGCTCCTCCTGGAACTCCTCTCCCTGGTTCAGGACCAGGGGTCTGGGATCCCTCCGGAACCCGGGCAACCCCTCCGTGAACTGGACCAGGAAACCCTCCCTGGGGTTGGAGGGGAGCTGTATCCAGCTGGGGCTCTCGGGACATCTCTTGAGGAGTTCCTCCAGGGCCTCGCCATGGTCCTGGAAAGGAAGGCTCCCTATAAAAAGGGGCCTTCCCTCTGGCTCTGGGGAAAGGGGGGTGAGATCCATAGAGGTCCTCCTCAGGCTCACATTCCAGATCAAGCCCCTCCACTGTAAAGAGATTCCCTTGCGGTTTCAAGACACTTCTGGCACCATGCCTTCTGTGAAGACTCCCTCCAGTGGAGACGGCGAGGCCAGCTCAGACCCCTCGAGGGAGGCGAGCCACGGCTTTCTATAAGGATCCGAAGGAGGCCCGAGGAATGATATCATCTCCCCCTGATGGTTCCAATGGAAGTGAAAAGGCCTCTTCTCTGTGCCCCAGATGCCATGTTCACCTCAAGGGCCACTTTCTGGAAGATGCTCCAGTTGAGTTTTGCCCCAAGTGTGGAGGCATGTGGATCTCCCGGGAGGACTTCACGAGGAGCATAAAAAGGACACCACCTCCCGATCTCCCAGAGGAGGAGCCTCCAGATGCGGAGAAGCCCATCTGGGCAGAGAGCCCCTTGGCCTGTCCCAGATGCGGAGGGAACATGGCCAAAGCGGTTTACGATTACTCGAGCGGGATCAAGGTGGATAGGTGCGATAGATGTCGCGGAATCTGGCTTGACCGGGGGGAGCTTGGAAGACTGAGAGCTTACACCCAGAGGAAAATCCCCGAGGAGCAGCTCCTCATGGCCCGACTCCAGGCCGAGACAGTGAAGAGAAGACTCGAGGCCAAGTATTTTGCCCAGGAGTCCAGGTCATGGTGGGGAGGTCTTTCCCTGAGAGCACTGGTGGAAAGGCTAAGAGATCTCATCGGCCTACAGTCGCGGGGGAGGTGATGTGCCATGGCCAAGAACTTCAAATGCTGGCCCAAGGGTTGGCCCAAGAGTCTCGATTATCCGGAGATTCCGGTTACAGCCCTCCTCGAGAACACGGCGAGGAGGGTACCCCATAGGATCGCCATCATATTCTCGGGCCTCGAGCTCACCTACGGGGAGCTCCTGGAACTCTCGAGAAGGTTTGCCTCTGCCCTCGCGGCCTTGGGGGTGAAGAAGGGGGACAGGGTGGCAATTCACCTTCCCAACTGTCCCCAGTTCGCCATCGCATATTTTGGCCTTCTCAAGATAGGTGGGATATTCACACCCTTGAGCCCCCTCCTCTCTCCCCATGAGGCCCAATACCAATTGCGGGACTCGGGAGCAACCACCCTGATTTCCTTGGACCTTCTCTTCCCCGGGATAAGGAACGTCCTCGATGAGACCCAGGTCCAAAGGGTGATCACCACTAGTCTGGCAGATTGCTTTTCCGCCCTGAATGCTCCCTTGAAGCCCTTGTCCAAAGTCCCAATTCCGGAAACACTAGACATGGTCACTCTCATCAAGGACAACAAAGAGGAGCCTCCCCAAGTGGCCATCGACCCCAAGGAGGACCTCGCCCACTTGGCATACACGGGCGGCACCACTGGACTGCCCAAGGCGGCCATGCTCACCCACTTCAATGTAGTGGCCAATGTGCTCCAGGTCTCCCATTGGTTCAGTGGGTCCAAGCCATCCCTGAAGGACGGAATCATAGTGAGCCAATACCCGCAGGGGGTTGATCCCGCGAGGGACAGGCTCACCCAGCCCGACAGGGAGACAGCCCTGGTTGTGGTTCCCTGGTTCCACGCCATGGGTGTCGTTGGATACCTCAACAACCAGATTTACAGCGGCAATACCATGGTGGTCTTTCCCCGATTCGATCCCACAGAGTACCTGACCGCAGCGGTCAAGTACAGGGCCACACTTCTGGGAGGCGCTCCCCAACTCTACATCCCCCTGGTGAACCATCCGGACTTCGACAAATACGACCTCTCCTCTGTGAAACTCGCAGCCTCAGGGGCGGCCCCCCTCGCAAGATCCGTGCTGGGAAAGATGATGAAGGCCTTCTCTGGACTTGTGGCCGAAGGGTACGGCCTGAGCGAGTGCACCATGTGCGCGACCTTCAATCCGCCCTTCAGGGATCAGGTGAAGGAGGGAAGCGTGGGCCTCCCCCTTTTCGATACAGAGGTGAAGATCGTGGACGTGGCCACACAGGAGGAGCTTCCCCCTGGCGAAGATGGCGAGATATGCATAAAAGGACCTCAAGTGATGAAAGGCTACTGGATGAGGCCCGAGGAGACCGAGAAAGTGCTGGTTGAGGGGTGGCTTTTCACCGGTGACATAGGTCATCTGGACGAGGATGGCTTTCTCTACATCACGGACCGCAAGAAGGACATGATCATATACAAGGGGTATAATGTTTACCCCAGGGAGTTGGAAGAGGTCCTGTTCCTTCATCCCGCTGTGGAGCAGTGTGCCGTTGTGGGCAAGGAGGATGTGGAGGTGGGCGAAGCGCCCGTGGCCTTCGTGAAGCTCAAGAAGGGGCAGGAGGTCACATCAGAGGAACTCATGGATCACGTCAATTCCAAAGTGGCTGCCTACAAGAGGATCAGGGAGGTCATCTTCTTGGATGAGCTCCCAGTCAGCGCAGCTGGGAAGGTTCTCAAGAAAGAGCTCAGGAGTTGGCTGAGACAGAGAAGCTCATCGTGAATGCTTCTCCAAGTCGAGGATAAAGGTGCCATGAGTGAGAAGAAGAAAGGCGGATCCAGTGGGTGGAGGGCTTTCTGGATCTTGATGGTGCTTGTCCTCATAGCCCTCGCCCTCATCATCTGGCAATGGGACGAGATATCGAGAAGGCTCTGTCAGCCCTTGGCCGAAGAGATGGATGC
>JAPWUY010000258.1 GCA_028275295.1 Thermodesulfobacteriota bacterium
TGATACTTCCCCGGGACAGAGGTGGGATCCTCTTCCAGAATCAACACCTGGTCACCGTGGACCTGATTGGCCAGGAAGATCTTCTCCGGATCCAGGTCCAGGGCCGAGGCCAAGATATTCGTGTTCTGCAAAACGTTCTCCTTGGAGTCCCCTTGACTCGTATCGAAATTCAGGCTCCTGAAAGGCCCCTGGCTCACACCCCCCAGTCTCGTACAGAAGGCATGCTTGAGCCTTCCGTCGGAGGCACGTTTGAACTTCTCGAGTGTGACTATCTTTACCTTGCCGTAGCTTTCAAGTCCCATTTGATCTTTAGGGGAAAACCAGCGGGAAGATCCAAGGCGAGTTCATCCTGCTTTTGGACTCCATGATAGAGTTTATGCCAACTCTCCCCTCGTGTCAATGGCCATCTGCACTGGCCTTCTCCTTCTTTCGCCCCCAAGAGGACTCTCTTTCAGCCACCTTTCTCCCCCACCTCCAAGACACCCTCCCACTTGCCCTTCTCCAACCTCTTTTTCTCTTCCCCCCTCACTTCCCTCCTCAGGAGCTTTCCCACCTTGGATTTGGGAAGCATGTCCCTGAACTCTATGTGTTGTGGAACCTTGTACGGAGCGAGCCTCTCCCTGCACCATCTTATGAGCTCGTAGGCACTGAGACCCTTCACATCCTGCTTGAGGACCACAAGGGCCTTTATCCTCTCGCCAACCTTCGGGTCCGGGACACCGATCACGCAAGCCCCTATGACAGCCGGGTGCTCCTGAAGCACCGCCTCGATCTCCGAGGCCGAAACCCTGTATCCTTTGTGCTTGATGGTATCCACAGTCCTGTCCACGAAATAGAGGTACCCGTCCTGGTCCATCCTCACCATGTCTCCGGTGCGATACCAGAGCCTCCCCTCGATCTCCACGAACGCCTCCTTGGTCTCCTCCGGCTTATTCCAGTAACCGCAAACCATGGGCTCGGATCGCACGAGGAGCTCGCCCACACTGTTCCTCTCCACCTCTTCGAGGGTCTCAGGGTCGACTATCTTCACCACCTTGTGGGGAAGCACCTTCCCCATGCTTTGGGCTGGAGTGCTCTCGCCAGGGAGGCTGAGACTCACCCCTCCCACGGTCTCGGTGGCTCCATAGCCTTGATAGATGGGAACCCCGAAACGCTGCTTCCACCTGTTGGCCACTTCAGGGGGCATCACGTCTCCACCACTGAAACAGTACTTGAGGGACGTCAGGTCATAGGTATCCAGCCTGTCATGTTCCAGGATCATCCTGTAGAGGGCTGGGACACCGAAGATGGAGAGGGCCTTGTGGACCCTTATGGCCTCCATCAATCCATCCAAGTTCATCCTGGGAAGAAGTATCACGGAATCACCCCTCAGGCAGAGGGCGCCCATCCCGAAGATTTGCCCCAAAATGTGGAACAGGGGAGCTCCCTGGAGCACCACATTGGTCCCAGGGGGGATCAAGAGGTCCCCCACACGGAGCTGCTCCTCGGCCGACTCCAGGAAGAGCCTGTGGGTTATGGGCACACCTTTCGGGAACTTGGTTGTCCCTCCTGTATAAAGGATCTCCGCGTTCTTTTCCCAATCGGTTTGCTCCTCATGATATGTTCCTTGGCCATTTCTCTTCCTCAGAAGGGAGACAAGGGGCACTGAGTCCTTTCCCTTTGTAACCTTACCCCTTGGGACCCTGTCCAGGAGCCAACCCAGGGCCCTCTTCCAAAAGGGGAGGAGGTCAGCCAGGTTGGTGTAAATGACCGACTCTAGCCCTGTCTTTTTTCTCACCTGGGCGACGTAACCGTAATTTGTATCCATGCAGAATATGGCCTTAGAGCCGCTGTCCCGGGCGATGTACTCCAGATCCCTGGGCGTGTAGATGGGGGTCACTGGCACAGCCACTGCCCCTGCCATCAGGGTTCCCAGCCAAGCTATGACCCATTGGGGAGAATTGGGCAAATAGATCATCACCCGATCCCCTGGCCCTATTCCCCTCTCCCTCAGGTAAGAGCCTATTGCCTCTGCCCAAAAGAGGATTCGCGTATACGAGTACGAGGTTCCGAGGAAGAACAAGGCCGGCTTTCCTGGATTCGAGAGAGCTTGCCTTCTGAAGGCCTCTCCTATTGTCATGGGCTTCATCTTTCCCTCGCTCCAACCACTCCCCTTTCCCTCATACCCCGAAATACGCTGCCTTTATCTCCGGGTCCTCCATGAGCTCCGGGCCCCTGCCCGAGAGGGTCACCATCCCGTTTTCCACCACGTATGCGTAATCCATAAAGGGCAGGATGGGCCTCGCAAATTGCTCTGCCACAAGGATGGTCACATGGGCCTCCTCCTTGATCCTCCCTATTGCCTCCACCAAGTGTCTCTGCATGAATGGACTGAGGCCCAAAAGGGGCTCATCGAGGAGAAGGAGTCTCGGTCTCGCAACTAGAGCCATGCTTATGGCCAACATCTGCTGTTCCCCTCCGCTGAGAAACCCTGCTTTTTTCCCCTTGTGGGCCGCAAGCTGGGGAAAGAGTCTCAAGGCAAGCTCCAGACCCTCTTTCCTTTGGCTCCCTGGGATGCGACATCCAGCGATCCTCAAGTTCTCGAGGACATCGCTTTCTGGGAAGATGGGATGCCTTTCCCTGCACAACACGATTCCCCTCCTCACCCTGTCGGGGGGCCTCGTGGAGGTTATATCCTCACCATCGTATAGAATCCGACCCAATATGGTTATCCGCTCCCCTCCCCTCCTTTCCTCCCTTATCTTTATCTCCACGAGCAGCCCACTTAGGGCGTGCATGAGTGTGGTCTTGCCCGCACTGTTGGAGCCTATTATGCCCCTCAGCTCCCCTTCCTGGACCTCCATGCTGAAGTCATTGAGAGCCAGAGCATTCTCGAAGAAGACCATCAGGCCCTCGACCTTTAACATCTCAAGCCCCCTCGGGTTCGACGCCCAGATAGGCCTTCTTCACAGCCTCGCTCTCCATGACCTCTCTGGGATTGCCCTCGGCTATTTTCTGACCATAATTGAGCACTATCACCCTGTCCACGATCCTGAAAAGTTCCCGAAGGCGATGCTCTACCATTATGAGGGAGTGCCCCTCTTCCTGGACCTTCTCGATTATGGGAACCGTGGAGGCCACCTCAGCCAGGCTGAGGCCAGAGAACAGTTCATCCAGTATTATCAGCTCCGGCCTTATGGCCAGACACCGAGCCAGCTCCAACCTCTTCAGATATCCGTGGGGGAGGGCCCCCGCTGGCTTGAACGGGACCGAGGAGTCCCTCTCGAACCCCACCTCCTCCAAAAGATCCAGTGCGACAGCCTCCCTATCCCCGTATTTCCCACCCGAGGCCCTCACCCTAGGGGACCAGAGGGGAACGATGAGGTTCCTGTATGCTGGCAGTTTGTAGAAGGGCCGCGCCATCTGAAAAGTTCGACCGATACCTCTTCTGGCCACTGAATAGGGTGAAAGACCTGTTATCCTCTCCCCCTTGAAAAAGACCTCCCCCGAATCGGGCTTAACGAAACCCGTTATCAGATTCACCAGGGTGGTCTTGCCAGACCCATTGGGGCCTATTATTCCCAGGGCCTCTCCCTCTCTCAACTGAAAGGAGACCCTGTCCACTGCCCTCACCCCTCCAAAGTCCTTCACCAATTCAACGACATCGAGAATTATCTTCCCGTTCATTCCTCGACCGAGACCCATCTCTCGAACTGGTAGTATTTTCTCTGAAGGTAGTGGAGGATCCCTTCGGGCAACCCAACCACAAATACCACGAGAAACACCCCATAGAACACGATCCTCAATGCCCCTAGGCCTCGAAGGGCCTCGGAGAGGGGAACAAGGAGAAAGGCACCCACGGCTGGTCCAGCTATGCTTCCCATCCCCCCAACTACAGCAGCCGCGATGGGGAGAATCGAATAATCCAGGGCGAATACCGGCATCCCCACGAACATGTAGGCATGGGTCATGAAGGCCCCAGCCATGGCTGCTGCTGACCCTGCCAAAAAGAGGGCTTGCGCCTTGAGCCAGTAGACGTTTATCCCAGCACTCATGACGGATCTGTCATTGTCCCGGATACCCTGAAGCACAAGCCCGTAGTCGGTCCCGAGAAGCCTTCTGTAGCCGAACAGGACGCACAGGAACATCCCCAAACTCAAAACAAGCTCCACGGTGAGATTGGGAAAGCCCTGTATGCCGCTCAATCCCTCTGTACCCCCCAAGATCTTTGTTGCCTCTATGATCCTCACTAGCATCAGCGGGA
>JAPWUY010000259.1 GCA_028275295.1 Thermodesulfobacteriota bacterium
TTTATCTCCGTCTCCATGGAGGACGATAGCTCCATCTTGGCCTTCTCCGCGGCCTCCTTGAGCCTCTGGAGGGCCATCCTGTCCTTTCTCAGGTCTATTCCGTAGTCTTTCATGAACTCGTCTGCCACATAGTCTATTATCCTCTGGTCGAAATCCTCTCCTCCCAGATGGGTGTCACCGCTTGTGGCCTTGACCTCTATGGACTTCTCCCCATCCACATCCATTATGTCCAGGATCGATATATCGTAGGTCCCGCCCCCCAGATCGAAGACAGCTATCTTCTGGTCCTTGTGTTTGTCCATGCCATAGGCCAGGGCAGCTGCCGTGGGCTCATTTATGATCCGGAGCACATTGAGCCCAGCTATTCGGCCAGCATCCTTGGTTGCCTGCCTCTGGCTATCGTTGAAATAGGCTGGCACTGTTATGACTGCCTCGGTGACCTTTTCTCCCAGGTAGTCCTCGGCGGTCTGCTTCATCTTCTGCAGGACCATGGCCGAGATCTCTGGCGGGGCATAGACTTTGCCCCTCACCTGTATATGGGCATCCCCATTGGGGGCCCGCACTATCTTGTAGGGCAATATCTTGATGTCCCTCTGCACTTCCGGATCGTCGTATCTGCGGCCTATCAGGCGTTTCACGGCGTAGAGGGTGTTCTCTGGATTGGTTATGGCTTGTCTCTTGGCTATTTGCCCCACAAGCCTCTCCCCACTCTCTGTGAATGCCACCACCGATGGAGTGGTCCTTCCCCCTTCGGAGTTGGGAATGACCTTGGGCTCTCCCCCCTCCATGATGGCGACACAGGAGTTCGTGGTTCCCAAATCTATTCCTACGGCTTTGCTAGCTCTGCTCATGGGTTCCTCCTTCGGATGGTCCCTTTTCTCTTCCAGGCGGTCTGATCTCAGGCTTCCTTTCTCTTGGATACCGCTACCTTGGCTGGCCTCAGCAATCTATCGTGCCAAAGGTAGCCTTTCTCCAGTTCCTCCACCACTGTGTTGGGCTCGTAATCGTCGGACTCCACCTGGATCATGGCCTCGTGATGGCCAGGATCGAAGGCCCTGTGGAGAGCCTCTATGGGTGTCACCCCGAGTCTTTCCAGGGTGCTCGAGAATTGCCTCTCTATCATCTTTATGCCCTCAACGAGTCCAGCCGGACCATCCTGATTGTCAGCGTGAGCCAGGGCTCGTTGGAGGTTGTCCAGGATCGGCAGAAACTCCCTCACCAGGCTCTCCTGGGCTTGTCGGATCATCTCCTCCCTTTCGCGCAATGAACGCTTCTTGAAATTTTCGAGTTCGGCTGCAGCCCTGAGCCACTTGTCCTTGAGCTCCTCGGCCAGGGCAGTAGCCTCCTCCACTTTTCTCTTGAGCTCCTCCAGCTCCGAGTGGACCGGCTCCTTCTCGGCTTCCCGAGCCTCCTCGGGTCTCTCCGGGGCCATCTCCCCTCGGGCTGGGGTCAAGTTCTCCTCCATGTTCACACCCCAATTCCCAAGCAAAACTTCCTTGAGTTATCGCTAGTTGCATTTGCAACCGGCTTTTTGGCTTGTATGAACATAACCACCCCCCTGGGGGTTGTCAAGGAGCCCAAGGAGAAGGCCGTTCCTTGACTTTGCCCTGGCCGGTTCCTATTATGGTTGAAGGGGGTTTTCCTACTCAGGAGAGGGAGGCCTCCCGAGGACCAATTGAGAGTCGCACCACCCTTCGAGAATCGAAGGCGTGTTGGGCTGGGCGGGACCGGAGCGAAGGCCTTGGATGGCGGCCCGAGCCGAACCCGCTAAGGAGGA
Source organism: Thermodesulfobacteriota bacterium (assembly GCA_028275295.1). Lineage (GTDB taxonomy): Bacteria > Desulfobacterota > Desulfocorpusculales > Desulfocorpusculum > Desulfocorpusculum > JAPWUY01. The sequence goes on from JAPWUY010000259.1 coordinate 1,778, forward strand.
TGAGATGAGCAGAGAGGAGCTCCAGAAGGAGCAAGTGGAGATTCCGGAGATACTACCCCTTCTCCCCGTGAGGGATATCGTGGTTTTCTCTTACATGATCCTCCCCCTGTTTGTGGGGAGGGAGGGATCCCTCCAGGCCATAAACGAGGCCATGGCCTCCAACAGATTGATATTCCTCGCCACCCAGAAAAGGGCCTCGGACGAGGATCCTTCGGCGGATGATATTTACAGGGTCGGCACCGTGGCCATGATCATGAAGACATTGAGGCTCCCAGATGGCCGCGTCAAGATCCTTGTCCAGGGCCTGACAAAGGGGGTCATCAGGGAGTTCATTCGGGTGGGCGCTGGCTACCGGGTCAGGGTGGAGAAGGTAGTGGAGCCGGAGGTGAAGGAGATAAGCATCGAGGTGGAAGCCTTGATGCGGAACGTGAAGGAAAACAGCGAGAAGATCCTCAACCTGAAGGGCATGGCCTCTCCAGATGTCATGGCTATCCTGGATGCCGTCCACGAACCCGGGAGGCTGGCCGACCTCGTTGCCTCCAACATGAAGTTGAGGATAGAGGAGGCCCAGATGGTCCTGGAGATCTTCGACCCTGTGGAGCGTCTGCGGAAGGTCAACGAGCTCCTTCACAGGGAATTGGAGGTCTCCACCATGCAGGCCAAGATCCAGTCCCAGGCAAAGGAGGAGATGTCCAAGACCCAGAGGGACTATTTCCTGAGGGAGCAGCTCAGGGCCATAAAGCACGAGCTGGGAGAGACCGACGAGAGGGCCGAGGAGATAAACGAGCTCAGGGAGAAGATAGCGAAGGCCAAGATGCCGCCCGAGGTGGAGAAAGAGGCCCTCAAGCAGCTCAATAGGCTGGAGATGATGCACCCGGATGCTGCCGAGGCATCCATAGTGAGGACTTACCTGGACTGGATGGTGGAACTTCCTTGGAGCTACAGCACCAAGGACAGGCTCAACATAGCCAAGGTGAAGAAGGTCCTGGACGAGGATCACTACAACCTGGAGAAGGTGAAGGAGAGGATCCTCGAGTACCTCGGGGTGAGGAAGATAAAGAGGCACATGAAGGGACCCATTCTCTGCTTCGTGGGCCCTCCTGGAGTCGGAAAGACCTCCCTGGGTCGCTCCATAGCTAGGGCTCTGGGGAGGAAATTCACGAGGATCTCCCTCGGAGGAGTGAGGGACGAGGCGGAGATAAGGGGTCACAGGAGGACATACATAGGGGCCCTCCCAGGAAGGATCATCCAGGGGATAAAGCAGGCGGGCTCCAACAATCCCGTGTTCATGCTCGACGAGATAGACAAAGTGGGGACCGATTTCAGGGGGGATCCATCAGCTGCCCTCCTGGAGGTGCTGGACCCTGAGCAGAACCACGCCTTCAGCGACCATTATCTCAACGTCCCCTTCGATCTTTCCAAGGTGATGTTCATAACCACGGCGAATCTCATAGATCCCATCTTGCCCGCCCTTAAGGACAGGATGGAGATCATAGAGATCCCGGGCTACTCCAACGAGGAGAAATTGAGGATCGCTCAACAGTTCCTCATCCCAAGACAGCTCAAGGAGAACGGGATAACGGAGAAGGACCTGGTGATATCCGAGGAGGCCATCCTCCAGATCATATCCCACTACACCAGGGAGTCTGGGGTGAGGAACCTGGAGAGGGAGATAGCGGCCATATGCAGGAAGGTGGCGAGGAAGAAGGCCGAGGGCTATAGGGGCTTGACCAGGGTCACCAGGGCCAATTTGCACAAGTTTTTGGGTGTGCCCAAGTATCTTCCCGAACAGGAGCAAGAGGAAAACGAGGTTGGGGTGGCAACGGGCCTCGCTTGGACACCCCACGGAGGGGAGGTCCTGTACGTGGAGGCCACGGTGATGAAGGGGAAAGGAAATCTCACCATTACTGGCCACCTGGGAGACGTGATGAAGGAATCCGCGCATGCAGCCTTGAGTTATGCTCGCTCGAGGGCTGCTCGTTGGGGAATCGACGAGAATTTCTACGCTGAGAAAGACGTCCACGTCCATGTGCCAGCAGGCGCGATCCCCAAGGATGGTCCATCTGCTGGTGTGACCATGACCACAGCCATAGTCTCGGCCCTAACAGGGATTCCTGTGCGCAAGGATGTGGCCATGACAGGGGAGATAACCTTGCGTGGGAGGGTTCTTCCAGTCGGAGGCCTCAAGGAAAAGGCCCTGGCTGCCCTGAGGGCCAAGATCCACACGGTGATCATTCCCGAACGCAACAAGAAGGATCTGGAGGAGATCCCCAAGCACATCCGAAAGAAGCTCAAGTTCGTGTACGCCAAGCACATGGACGAGATCTTGGAGATCGCCCTGGTAGAGGGCGCAAAGGCCAAGAGGGAGACACCAGTCGAGGAGGCCGTGGGCAAGAGAAGACATGGGGCTAGGGTGGTCACACCCGCGGCTCCACCGGCCTGATGGGGCAGGGGCGAC
>JAPWUY010000260.1 GCA_028275295.1 Thermodesulfobacteriota bacterium
ATACAAGGACAAGTTCCTAGGCGGAAAGATAACGATGGTGAGCAAGCCCATAATAAATGAGCCCTTCACTCCTTTCTTCCTGACTCCGCTGGAGATGAGGAAGAAGATCAAGGAGAAGGGCTGGGTGCGGACAGTGGCTCATCAGACGAGGAATGTGCCCCATACAGGACATGAGTGGCTCATGAAGGGGGCCTGGCTTTCCGCCTACGGAGAGCTCCCTGTGGAGAAGATGCTGGTTGGAGTGGTTGTCAACGCGATCATTGGTGAGAAGCGCCCAGGCGACTACATCGACGAGGCCATAGTGCTCTGCCACGACATGTTGAGAAAGGCAGGGTATTTCAGGGAGGATGTGCATCTCACCTCCATCTCCCTTTGGGACATGAGGTATGCTGGCCCCCGTGAGGCTGTGTTCCATGCAGCACTGAGGGCCAATCTCGGGATCACCCACCACATGTTTGGCAGGGACCATGCGGGTGTTGGGACTTACTACGATCCTTACGATGCCCACAGGATCTTCGATCAATTCTCCGAGAAGGATCTCAACATAAGGCCCATCAGGGTCTTGGAATGGTGGTACTGTCCGGTCTGTGCAGAGGTGACTTACATGGGGCTTTGCGGCCACAAGGACAAGGTCCAGAACTTCAGCGGAACCTTGATTCGAAGCATAATTCAAGATGGTGTCAAGCCACCTCGCCTAATATTCAGGCCTGAGGTCTTTGACTTGATCCTCGAGTGTGCCGAGAAGTACGGTCAAGGGGATGCTTTTGTGACCCAGAAGTATCTCGAGAACAGAAACCCAGTTTTCACATTCCCCAAGCTATAGAGCCCGGGTGACAGGAGGAGACAAAATGGCAGAGACCTTTCCCATCAACGTGTGGATAAATGAGGAACGTTATGCCAAGTTGCAGGAGGCGGGCCTCGCTCACCTGTGCCAAGAGATGCTCGCGGGGCTCAAGGTCCTCAGGGTTCCCACAACCGCTGAGCAGAGGGACGAACTATTGAAGAGATACCCCATGGCCAAGTTCGACAGTGCCACAACCAAGAGCATCGAGCTTCTTCCAAGGGCGGTGAAGGATCAGATCTTCGACCTCATCGTGGAGAAGAAGACCGTGGATGTCATAGGGGAGTTCCTGAAGAGACAGGGATGAGGTCCGGAGACCTGGACCATACCGAGGAAGGGAGGTGAAAGGCAAAGGGATGAGGAAAGTCTCGTGAGGCAGGAGGATTTCAGAACAGTTCACCCAAAAGAACCCTATGCGAGGAGGAGAACTGATGCCAAGCTACGTGATTCTCGAGAAATGCGACGGCTGCAAAGGACAGGACAAGACAGCCTGCCAGTACATTTGCCCCAACGATCTCATGGTCTTGAACAAGGAAACCATGAAGGCGTACAACAGGGCCCCGGAGATGTGCTGGGAGTGCTACAACTGCGTCAAGATATGCCCCCAGCAGGCAATCGACGTGCGCGGCTATGCGGACTTCGTTCCCCTTGGAGCCTCCGTTGTGCCTTTGAGGAGCTCGGACTCCATAATGTGGACCGTGAAGTTCCGCAATGGGGAGATAAAGAGGTTCAAGTTCCCCATCCGCACCACCCCCGAGGGATCGGCAGTGCCAGATGGTGGATGGGAGACGGGTTCGGACGACCTCAAGAGCCCTGTGCTTTTCACCGAGCCAGGATCTCTCTGGCTCAAGGAGGTCCCGACCCTGAAGAAGTGATCTGAGATTGCCCAGCACACTCTAAGGAGGTGAATTCCATGCAGAACTTCGAGACAGTGGAAGTGACTACCGATCTGCTCATACTAGGCGGTGGAATGGCTGCCTGTGGTGCCGCCGTCGAGGCCTCTTACTGGGCCAAGAAGAGGGGCTTGAAGGTGACCCTCGTGGACAAGGCCGCCATGGACAGAAGCGGTGCCGTGGCAATGGGCCTCTCGGCACTGAACATGTACGTTGGAGTTGGCGAGGGGGACAACACCCCCGAGCAATATGTGGACTATGTGAGAAACGACCTCATGGGCATCACCCGCGAGGATCTCGTGTACGACATAGCTCGACACGTGGACTCCACAGTTCACCTTTTCGAGAAATGGGGCCTTCCCATCTGGAAGGACGAGAACGGGAAGTACGTGCACGAGGGGCGCTGGCAGCTGATGATCAATGGCGAGTCTTACAAGGTCATAGTGGCTGAGGCTGCCAAGAACGCCATGAAGGCCGCAGGCGGCGAGATATTCGAGAGGGTCTTTGTGGTCGAGCCCCTCATGGACGGGGACAGAGTGGCTGGAGCAGTGGGCTTCAGCGTCAGGGAGAACAAGTTCTACGTCTTCAAGGCCAAGGCAGTCCTCGTGGCCATGGGTGGTGCGGTCCATGTATTCAGACCGAGGTCTGTCGGCGAAGGTCTCGGCCGTTCGTGGTATCCTCCATTCAACACCGGCTCCAGCGCCTACTTCACGATGAAGGCCGGTGCTGAGATGACCTGCCAGGAGGTGAGGTTCATCCCTGTGCGCTTCAAGGATGCATACGGGCCAGTGGGTGCTTGGTTCTTGCTGTTCAAGTCGAGAGCGACCAATGCCCTCGGTGGCGATTACATGGTGGAGCGCAGGGATGAGCTGGAGAAGTGGGCCCCATATGGACTTGTGAAACCAATCCCAGCGAACCTCAGAAACTGGCTGGGAATGCTGGATATGAGGGAAGGAAAGGGCCCCATCTACATGAGGACTGAGGAGGCGATCCAGAACATCGCTCAGAGCGCTGGAGACGAGAAGGCCGCCAAGAAGAAGCTGAAAGAGCTCGAGGCAGAGGCATGGGAGGACTTCCTGGACATGACCATCTCCCAGGCCATCCTCTGGGCTGCCCAGAACATAAAACCCGAGGAAAGGGGATCCGAGATCTTCGCTTGCGAGCCTTACTTCATCGGTTCTCACTCCGGCGCATCCGGTGCCTGGGTGAGCGGTCCCGAGGATGTGGCTCCACCCGAGTACTTCTGGGGCTACAACAGAATGGCCACGGTGAAGGGCCTCTTCTGCGCAGGGGATGCTGCGGGTGCATCCAGCCACAAGTTCTCGGATGGATCCCACTGCGAAGGCCGTATAGCTGCCAAGGCAGCAATCGCCTTCATAGTGGACAACCCGGACCAGCCAAAGGTCGATCCCAAACAGGTCGAGGCCCTGAAGGAGAGGATCCTGAAGCCCCTCGCCCTCTACGAGCAGCACAAGGACCTCTCCGACAATCCCGACATCAATCCCAACTACATCAAGCCCAAGATGTTCATGTTCAGGCTCCAGAAGATAATGGACGAGTACTCCGGAGGTTACTCCTCTGACTTCACGACAAGCGCCAAGATGCTCGAGAGGGGGCTCGAACTCCTCCAGTTCCTCAAGGAGGATTCGGAGAAGCTAGCTGCGGCCGATCTCCACGAGCTCATGAGGTGCTGGGAGAACGTCCACAGGATGTGGCAGGCCGAGGCACACATGCGCTCCATCCTGTTCAGGGAGGAGACAAGGTGGCCTGGCTACTACTTCCGAGCGGATTTCCCCAACATGGACGAGAAGAATTGGAGAGTCTTCGTCAACTGCAAGTGGGATCCCGCAACTGGCAAATGGGAGATGATGAAGAGGCCCGTGTTGAATTTCATCACTGCCTCCAAGTGAGGGCGTGGACCGGGCTTCCCGTAAAGGAATGACCCCTTTAGCAGGTGGCTCCAGGCGCTCGAGTTAGGGCGTCTGGAGCCTTCTTTTGATGGGGCCTCGGGAGAGGGGCTGCCATTTGTCCCAAGGAAAGTGTAAAATTGGCCGAAACATTTTTTTCCTTGGGAGAGGTGGCACTCTTAGGCTCTGCCAGCGAAAGGGAGGTAAGAGATGGTCGAGGACAAGGCCAAAGGGATCCTGGTGATCGGGGGAGGTATAGCAGGCATCACGGCGGCTGTGGAGGCCGCTGAGGTGGGCTACAAGGTGCACTTGGTGGAAAAGGAGCCCTACCTAGGAGGAAGGGTTGTTCGCTTTGATCAGTATTTTCCCAAGTTCTGTCCCCCTACTTGTGGAATGGAGATAAACTTTCGGCGAATAAAGAACAACCCCCTCATAACCTGCTACACTATGGCCGATGTAGTGGAGGTTAAGGGAACAGCCGGGGATTACAAGGTCAAGATCAGGCTCAGGCCCAGATATGTGAACGAGAAGTGCACGGCCTGTGGCAAATGCGCTCAAGTCTGCGAGACGGAAATCCCAAACCCTTT
>JAPWUY010000261.1 GCA_028275295.1 Thermodesulfobacteriota bacterium
CAAGATGGCCCTGCTCCAAAGCCCGAGCCTCGTGATCATGTATCCCATGAGGCCCGAGCCTATGGCCACGCACCCCAAGGCCGCGGTTACGGCTGCCTGAGCTATCTCCCACGGGCTTCCCTTCCATATGAGGACCGGATGGTATACGAATATGAAGGGAACCACATAGGCTATTGCTGCAAGCCTCATGGCCTCGAAGCCTGTCCTGAAGGGGGAAGATCCCGCAATCCCGGCCCCTGCAAAGGCAGCCAGAGCCACGGGAGGGGTTATGGTGCTCAGGCAAGCATAGTAGAAGACGAACATGTGGGCCGCAAGGGGATCCACCCCTAGTTTGGTGAGGACCGGTCCCCCGAGGATCACGGTCAAGATGTAGGCCGCCGAGGTCGTCAGTCCCATGCCCAGAATCAAGCAGGTCACCATCACGAACACGAGGGCTATGAAGAGATTCCCTCCAGCGGCCTGTATCACCAGGGTCGAGAACTTTAGGCCGAGCCCAGTCTGGGTCACAACTCCTATCACTATTCCGGCGGTGGCGCAAGCAGAGAGGACCTCCAGGGCTCCCTTGGCTCCTCTCTCGAAGGTGGAGATTATCTTCCCCAATCCCATCCGGCTAGCTCTCTTCAAGCTGCTCACAAAGACCACTGCCACTATTGCCCAAAAACCGGCCTTCATGGGCGAATAACCCATAACCAGGAGCACCACGAGAAAGGGAGCGGGTAGAAGCAAGTAACCCCCCTCCTTCAGGACGGGTCCCAGCTTGGGAAGCTCCTCCCTGGGGAGCCCCTTCAAGCCCTTCCTCAGGGCTTCCATGTGGACCATATAAAGGAGGGCGAAGAAATATAGAACGGCTGGGATTGCCGCCGCCATGCATACCCTCAAGTAGGAGATCCCCAACATCTCGGCCATGATGAACGCACCGGCCCCCATCACAGGGGGCATGAATTGCCCCCCTGTAGATGCCACAGACTCTACGGCGCCGGCGAAGACAGGCCTATACCCTATGCGCTTCATGAGGGGAATGGTGAAAGAGCCAGTGGACACGACGTTGGCCACTGCGGATCCGGATATGGTGCCGAAGGCAGCCGATGAGAGAACCGCCACCTTGGCCGGCCCACCTCGCATGTGGCCTGCCAGGGAATTGGCGAACTTGATGAAAAAATCCCCTGTTCCGGAGCTCACGAGGAAGGAGCCGAAGAGCACGAAGAGGAATATGAAGTTGGCCGAAGCCCCCAGGGGAACAGAGAAGAGCCCCTCTGTCGTGAGAAACTGATATTCCACCAGTTCGTCGAAGAACACACCCCTGTGGCCCCATTCCCCCGGGATGTAATGGCCGAAAAGGGCGTAGAGGATGCTCACCGATGCTATTATGCTCAAAGCTGGCCCAAGAACCCTCCTCGTGGCCTCCAACGTGACCAATATGACGATGGACCCGAACACTATGTCCGCCACATTGGGGGCCCCTCCCCTCATGGCTATGTTCCTGTATTGGGTTACTATGTAGAGGAGACCCGCTGCTCCACCCCCAGCGAGGAGAAAATCCATGACCCTGAGAGGTCCCCTTAAAGGGCCCTTCTTCACCCCTGGGTAGATGAGAAACACGAGCAAAATCCCAAAGAGAAGGTGAAGCCCCCTCTGTATCACGGCTGGCATGAGGCCGAACTGAGCCGTGTACAGGTGAAATACACACATGGCAACGGAAACGAGAGTGGCTACCAGGGCTTTTATCCTACTGGCGTAGTCCATCTTCCTGCCACCTCTCACATGGATCCCCCAGACCAGTCAAATCATCCCGATCCCCAATGAGTCGCGAAGACGAGAAACTCGGGGCCTCGGCCTCAGGACTCCGGTCTCCGGAGACATGGGCTTCTCTTGAGGGCTCCTTCCTCCCGATTCCCCAATGGGGGATCTGTCCCCGAGCCACAAGCCAGCAAGCCCCTTGCGGCACCAATTGATCCCCCAAGAGCCCCGGGTGCTCGAGCATCTCATTGGCCTCAGCGCCGTCTCCTCATCTACCACTCATTCCTTCTCGCATTCCCCTTCTTGGACCTCCACCGCTACCTGGGTCCCCGGAGCGATCTTGCTGGAGAGGGAAAAACTCCTTCCCCTGAAAATCAGTCTGTGGTTTGCCAGATCCGGGCTTCCCATAATGAACTCTATCCTCTCCAAGAGGGTCTCCCATCCTTCTATCTCGGCCCATCCATCTCCTCGAAGCTCAAGTTTCCCGGACCAGAAGCCCTGTCCATTGAGCATGGATCGAGAAACTATCCTCACGAGCCTGATCCTCTCTGGCCCCTCAATGAAGTACTCTTCCCGAACCGGGAATCTCTCGTATGAGTGCAAGAACTCCACCACGACCCCATCCCCTTCCTCGACACCCGTACACCAGTAAACTCCATCCTCGGCCTGATCCTTGACGAGCAAGTGAAGGGGCCTTGTGGAATTCCCTCCCATGGCCATGGGCGCCAAAACAAGGAGGGTCCCCACAGAGCCGAGAAGGACCAACAAGATGGGTCCTTGCGGGGGCCTCACTTTATGACGCCTTTCTCCTTGAGGAACTTTTCAGCTCCTGGGTGAAATGGAATTGCCACGCTCTTTGTCGCGTTTTCGAGTTTTATGTCCTTGAAGGCTACATGAATCTGGTCCAACTCCTCCTTGTGGTCGAAGACCGCTTTGACTATGTCGTACGCGAGCTTCTCGTCCATGTCCTTGTTGCATATGAAGATCCCGTAGTAGTTGACCGTGTGGAAATCTTGAGCTTGGTCTTTGTAGGTTCCAGCCTTGACCTTAGCGGGGGAATAGAAAGGATACTTCTCGCAGAAGGCCTTCACCTTTTCCGGCTCCATGCTGATGAAGACCACCTTCCTCTGGGTTGCAAGCTCCATTATGGCGGGGGCCGGGGTTCCCAGGAGGTACATGGCAGCATCCACGGTGCCATCCTTCAAGGCCTCGGTCGCCTCGGGTGCTGAGAGGAACTGCGGCTTTATGTGCTCGTAGGTTATGCCGTAAAGCTCCAATACCATCCTATTGAAGACCTCGGTCCCAGAGCCAGCTGCACCCACAGCCACCTTCTTTCCCTTGAGGTCGGAAAAGTTCTTTATCCCAGTGGACTCCACGGTGTAGAAATATGCCTCTATGGGATACGTGGCGAAAAGAGCCCTCAGGTTATCGTACTTCTTGTCCGCCTTGAAATCGGCCTCCCCTCGGAAGGCAAAATAGGCAGCATCCGGCATCACTATGGCCAGATCAACCCTTCCCGTTCCCACGTTCCTTATGTTCTCCACAGAGGCCCCAGATGGCTTGGCCGACGCCGACACATTGGGCACATACTTGGATATTATGCTCGCGACCCCACCTCCCAGAGGGTACCACGTCCCACCCGTTGATGCTGTCGCAATGACCAGCCTCTTCTCGGCTGCTGACGCAGGCCCCAGGGACATCGCGGCCAAAAGTGCTGCGGCCAAGATCCCTCCCCATGTCCTCTCCTTTCTCATTTTCCCCTCCTCCTTTCTCAGAGCTCCATGATTTGAGAACCCCTTCATGCTATGGCCACTGGCCTCACTGGAGAGGCCGTCCCCCCTCTTATCTTGAGAGGAGACACAATAAGCAAGAACTCCCAGACCTTGTCCCTAGCCAGTTCCTCCAAGTTGAGCACCTCCATTATGTGAATGCCATTTTCCACGAGCAAAATGACATGCACAGGAAGGTGGGCTGTGGGGGTCTTCTCCAGGGCCAGGGTGTCCGAGCCCACACAAGAGACCTTCTTGCTGGCAAGCCACCTTGCCCCATCCTCCACGAGGCCAGGGCATCCCCTCTCATGGGACACATAGGCTCGAGGATCCCCGAAGTGCCTGATCCAGCCCGTTCTGATGAGGGCACAATCCCCTTCCCCGATGACGACCCCTTGCTCCTTCTCCGCCTCGGAGAGGACCCGAGCATCTACCTCGAAGCCCTCATCCAAACACTCTTTTCCCTCCAACCCAGCTATGTCCAGGAGGATTCCCCTCGCCACGATGGGTGATACTGTCTCGATCCCCCCTTTCTTCAGGCCGTAGTAGTCCTGAAAGGGGCCTATTTCACCCACACCGAAGACCCTCCCATTCAAACTTATGTGGCCCAAGGCATCGATGTGAGTCCCCGTGTGTCCCCCTGTAGTGAAGAGGCAGTTACAGGCCGATACCCCTCCTGGATATACCACCTCGCCGTGGAGCTTGGTCAAGGC
>JAPWUY010000262.1 GCA_028275295.1 Thermodesulfobacteriota bacterium
GCTATCTCTTTTGCCCTAGAGACCACCTCCTCCATCCTCTGGAGACAAGAGTCCGTGAGGGAAAGCCAAGAGGAGGCGTAATCCGTCTTTCTCTGAGCAGGCTCCACCCTCGAGAGCTCTCCCCTCAATTCCATGATCCTCAGTGCACTGAGAGGATCATCCGAGGGGTCCAGGACTCGCTTTCCCGAGGCCGCCATCTTCTGGAGCCTGAGGAGCCTCTCGGCTCCCACGCTCAGGTCCCTGTAAGTGGTCTCCATGAGAAGCTTTTGACTCACTCTCATGGGAACTTCGCCTCCTCGTCATTCCAGTATGCTCATCACTGTCTGGAGCATCTCCCGGGAGGTCTGGATGAGCCTAGCTGCTGCCTGATATGCCCACTGGTACTCCAGGAGCTTCACCATCTCCTCATCGAGATTCACCCCTGATACAGAGGCCCTCTGCTCCTCGAGTTGGGCCACCACAGCATCCTGGTAATCGCTCGTCCGATAGGATGCAGCGGCCTCCACTCCCACTCCAGCTACTGCTGAGGCCCACATTCCCTCGAATGTATGTCCCTGGAGGGCTGCGAGGGGGGAATCCCTCAAGTCGAGCACATCCAGGACAACCCGATTATCCCCCGGACTGAATGTCCCATCCAATGGGTCCACCCAAGCCGCCCCTAACTTGCTGGGATCTCCCTGGATATGCTGGGAGACGGAGATGTCCGTTGCCGAAGAGCCACGGAAAAAAACATTGAGGCCGAGAAATGCGCACACAGAAGATGTGTCCTCGCCGATGAGAAATCCATATCCATTGGCGGACTCGAGTCTCAGGAAGCCCTGGGAGATCTCCGCAACGAGCTTGCCCCCATTTTCCGGACTGGCATTTATCTGCCCCACTATGTCCCCGAGGGTTGTGGAGGAGTCCACCTCGACCTCTATCTTCCCAACCGGATTTGGGGGAGAAGAGGAATCATAGAGCCAGATGGTCAAGGTTCCCTCCTTGAGCCTCTCGGCATAGGGCAGATTTGATGAGAAAAGGGGAGCGTTCGGATCCTCTATCTGGACTTCGGCTTGGAGGCTCGAGAAGGGAGAAAGGGGGGCACCTCTCGAAACCCTGGTATTGACCTCCCAGATGAGCTCCCGGGCCAGGGAATCGAGCCTGTCCATCTCCCTGAGCACCACCCTATCCCTCATTCCCAGTATTCCAGCCATGGATCCGGAACTTATGTGGTCGGTCATCATGACCTCGTTCCCATGGGAGTCTGTCCAGAGCACGTCCTGTATCCCTGGAGAGGTCTCCTTCACCTCCAGCTCCCACCTGTTGGTGCCCATGACCAGGGCCATTCCCCCAGGTCCCATGACCCACATGGTGCCGTCATCCGCTTCCCAGAAATCGATATTGAGGAGACCTGCTAACTCGTCCAAGGCCTTGTCTCTCATGTCCTTGAGGTCGTTGGGATTCTGGCCCGACCCCTTGGACCTGGCTATCTGGAGGTTCAATTCAGCTATCTGGGAAGTGAGCTCGTTCACCCTCTGGACAGAGATGGCCAAGGACCTGTTGAGCTGGTCCCTCAGACTCACGAGCTTGGAGTGAAGTCCGTTCAACCTGGAGGTGAGCTCCAGTGCTGTCTCCTTGAGGGCCACCTTCTGCGCACTCCCCTCGGGATGGAGGGAGAGCTCCTCCCACGCAGACCAGAAATTTTGAAACTGGGCCCCCAGGTCGCTGTCCGAAAGACCCGAGTATATTGCCTCTAGCTGTCTGAAATAAGATGCCTGGGTGGAGAGATTCCCCTGGGTCCCGAGCTCTCTCCTCAGTTGGGTGGCCAGGAAATGGTCGTAGACCCTCTCTATGGAGACGGGCCTCACGCCCCTGCCCAGTTGGCCAGGGCTACTGTCTTGGGGTTTTGCCGGCTCCAAGATGAGGATTTGGCGGCTGTAACCAGGGGTGTTGACATTGGCAATGTTGTGGGCTGTTACAGAAACCCCCATCTGCTGTGCATGGAGGGACCATCTTCCGATATCCAGGATCGTGTTGATGCTCGCCATGGGGAGCTCCTGATGACTCCTGTCATACCTCCTGGGAAAGGCGTGCGCCCTGGTCTCCCTCTGCTTCCAGAGCTCCCAGGCTCGTATATCTAGAAGATGATGGATCGAAGCCCGAGAGGATCGCTATTGCTCCCTCTATCCGGCCCAGGGCTGACCTGAGAAGATACCCATTGCCCTCGCTGAGATGGCTCACCTGCCCTGCAAGCTCCCTCAGCTCCTCCCTGGACCTGAGGAGGCCTTCCCTTTCCTCGTTCTGGGCCTCAGAGAGGACCACCTCGAAGAGGCTTCGGCCCTCCCCAGCCAAGGCCTGGAGCCTCTCCCTCAGAGCCTCCCTCGACTCCTCCAGGATCTTTCCCTTGAGAAGGAGTGTCTCCTTGGCCTTGATGCATTCCAGTAGGCCATCTAAGTCGTTTCTGACTATACACTCCCTCTCCTTCAAGAGGACATCCCTCTGTTCCCTGAGATGTCTTCCCTCCCACTGGAGGTGGCTCAAGAGTTCCCTGGTTATTCCCCTTCCCTCCATCTTCCCCGCTCCATCGACTCCTCTCTCCCACGGAACCACACAGGAGGTCCCTCGGGTCCAGGGTCTCGAAGATTGGACCCATCGAAGGCTACAGTTCCCCTCTCACCAAAGCCTCCACGAGCTTCTCCGAAAGACCATCCAGGTCCACCTTGTACTCGCCCTTCTGTATCATGGCCTTCAGTTCCTCTACCTTTTCCAACCGAACCTCCGGCATCTCCTCGAGCATAGCCTTTATTCTCTGTATCTCCCTGGCCCTCGAGGAGATCTCCACTTTCTCCCCTAACTGCTTCTCCCCTTGAGGTTCCTGGGTCTTGTGGGCCTCGGCCTCGACCCTGCCCCTTTGCAGTAGCGCATCTACGGGTGTGTATCCACCTGTGGAATCTATCTTCATCTTTCCTCTCCGTGGCCTTTATCGAGCATGGAGGATACCCCTTGTGGCTCCTCTTCCCCCAAGTTCCCAATATATATATCGGTCAAATTGGGAAAAACTTGAGGACCATCTTCCGGATGACCACTCGAAGCCCCAAGAGAAAGTCTCCTCATCATCATCTGAGCGAGGCCGATCCCCCTCGTACTCAAGAGCCTGGCGAGCTCCTCATCCAAGAGCCCTTGGTACAGCTCCCCTTGTCGGCTCGTTCCCTGGGGAACGGTCTTCCTCATGCCCTTTATGAGCATCTCCAGGAAGAGGGCCTCGAATTCTGTGCAAGCAGAAAGGAGCCTTTCCCTCTCCGCTGCCCGATCATCCCCCTGGAGTTCGAGGGCAGAGGATGAAGGATCCTTCTCCCTCCTTTCCTGGAAGAGGGTTTCATTGGTCCGAGAGGGCCAAGTGCGCCATCCAATCTCCATCACATCACCTCGAGCTGAGCGTGAAGTGCTCCAGCCCTGTGGATGGCCTGGAGGATGGTTATAAGTTGCCTGGGGTTTGCACCGATGGCGTTGAGGGCCTTCACAAGGTCCGCTATTGTCACTCCGGAGCTCAACATGGTCACGCCCTGCGACCTTTCCTGCACCTGGATATCGCTTCTCGGGAGCACCACTGTCTGTCCTCCAGGTGCCATATCCGCCCCTGTTGTGGGGGCAGGACTCGGAGCCGCTCCTTGCGGAGCCCTAGGAGAGAAAGGCGCTGCCGGAACTGCCTCGGGTGTCTCCTTTATTATCACTGTGAGGCCACCTTGCGCCACTGCAACTGGATCTATCCTGACCTTCTCTCCCATGATCACTGTCCCTGTCCTCTCATCCAGGATCACCTTGCCGGACGCATCGGGCTGGATCTCCACGGACTCCGCAGCCGCGAGGAACTCTGCTGGTCTGTTCAGGAAATCTGGGGGCGGAACCAACTCTATGGTCCTCCCGTCTATGCACTTTGCCACTTCGGGACCAAAGTGAGCCTTCAGGGCCCGTACAGCCCTTTGAGCTGTGGTGAAATCCTCCTTGTTCAGTATCAGCCGGAAGCTATCCCTCTGGTTGATGGAGGAGGGGACCTCCTTCTCCACTGTCCCGCCGTTGGGCACTATGCCCACAGTTGGGTGATTCTGTTGAACCCTTCCCCCAGATGCCCCTCCGAATGTGAATCCGCCAACGGATACAGGCCCTTGGGCCACAACATACACCTCGCCATCGGGCCCCCTCAAGGGAGTGAGCACCAGGGT
>JAPWUY010000263.1 GCA_028275295.1 Thermodesulfobacteriota bacterium
TTATGTCCTCTGTGCCCTCGGGGTGGTTGGCCTGCATGCTCCGCTTCGTGTTCCTGAGCACGATGCCCGTGAGATCCACAAGCTCCTTTTCCGCTGCGTCCCTGAGGGCCCTCGTCTCGTAGCCCAGGAAATAGAGGAAAAAGAGCAAGGTGGCCCCTCCTATGGCGACCCCCAAGAGAGTGCAAAGCTTGAGGCCCAGGGACTTGCTCCAGGGGACTTTCAGAGTTCCAGACCCAAAGGTGCCAGGCGATGCCTTGGCTCCGTGTGCTCCTCTGTCAAGGGGGATCATCTCGGGTCGGGCAGATCAACTCCCCAAGACCCTCGCCACTGTGTCCAGGAGGGTTTTGGGGGCCACGGGCTTCTCCAGGTACGCAGCCGGTACCCTTGTCTTGAGCCCCTCGAAGAATTTCTTGTGGTCTCCCCCCATCACGTCCTTTATCCCTGTTATGAGCACAATGGGAATGTCTTTGTACCGTTCATCCTTCTTGAGGTCCCTGAAGAGGGTTATCCCCGTTTTATCGGGCATTACAAGGTCAAGAAGAATGAGGTCCGGCCGCTCTTTGTCCAGAGCCGAGATGGCCTCCTGGGCACTCGTCAGGCCACGGACCTCGTAGCCCTTCTCCTCGAGAACAGTTCTGTAAAAAAGCACCATATCCGGCTCGTCATCCACGATGAGTATCTTCTTTGCCATCCTACGTGCCTCCTTCCCGAAGTTTTTGTGGGTCCATCCCCTGGACTTGGCCTCGAGGAATTCCCTCATGTCCAATATCACAGCCATGTTCCCTCCTGTTCCTTGCCCCCTAGATCCGAAATCCGCCCAGGGCTCGCCCGGCGATGGAACTCGATGGCACCGCATCTGGCTCCATTCTCCCCTGGGGCCAGAAGCTGGGATCCAGAACACCTTATCTTTTCGCTCAACTTTATATTATCCTGCCTCAGCGTGCAAGTCCAAAAAGATGGCCCGAGTTCCCATGCGAAGATCCGAGCCCCGAACCCTGAGGGCCACCCTGGCGCTCAGAAGGGCCTCTATCGGCGCCAGACTCTAGGTAAGACGCCCCCAGAGGAAAGGACGTGGCTTTGGGGAGGGGACCCTTGTTGGGAGGGAGGCGCTTCGCGGCTGAGCCCCCTGTGCCTCCCCGTAGAAAAGCAGCTCGTGCGCCGAGGCATTTGATTGCCGGGAGGCTACCAGTAGCCCCATGGGGAGGTGCCTCGATAGATGCCATGCCCCGGTTCGGGGGGGGCGGGGCAAGCCCCCTCGAGGGAGGTTTCCTTTTCCTCACAGGAATGAGTCCTTGGCTTTCTCTTCCTCAGGAAGGCGCTTTTTCACTGACCCTTAGGGGCCTTTGCCGAAGCTTCCTCCAAAAGCTTTATGCCCTTTTGAGACAAGTCAATGGATCTCGTCAGGGACTCTCTCGCCATCTCGGGGTTGTGGAAACCGTCCGAGTTCTCCGCGGTCCACCACTCCCAATATATGTGAGCCTGGTCGTGAATCTTCCTGGCCTCCTTGAGGACCTCTTCCTCCACACCCCTTTCCTTTGCCCTTGCAAAGGTGTCTATGAATTGTGCGAGCCAGAACTCAGCCTTTGTCATTTTCCCTCTGATATAGTTCTGGATAGCGTCGACCTGATATTCAGCCTCTCTCTCCGTCCAGTATTTGTGGCACCTGGTGCAGGTGTCTTTTATCAGGTAGCGAGCGCTTCTTTGTCCATGCCAGGTGTAGGTCTTCTTTCCTTTTTTCACTTTGGGCATGTGGCAGTCCTTGCATTCAACTCCGGCTCTCTCGTGTTTGCTCATCCAGAAGGTCTCCACCTCAGGATGTTGGAGCTTCGAAAGGGAGGCGCCTGTGACTGCGTGCTTGAAATCCTTGAAATTGTAAGCCCTCATTTTCTCGTTATAGTCGAACACGTTCACCCACGGGAAAAGGTTCGCCCTCCTGTCTGCCATTGTGACGGCCTCTCCAGTTCGCGGGTCGTGGCCTGGATTGCAGTTGTACTCCACATGGCACTGAGCACACATGAGGACCGAGTCCCCCCTGTTGAGCAGACCTATGGCCCGAAAATCCCTGAACACGTACTTGGTCATGGTCGTTTTCTTGCTCTTCTCCTTGTCGTAAGGGTAGGTCCCCTCGCCCCTGTCCACAACAGCCTCTATCAGGGCATCCCTCACGACGCGCGGGCCAGCCGAATGGGGATCGTGGCACACGTAGCAGTTTATAGGGTGCTTGAGATCTCTCACAAACTCGACGACCTTGGAAGTCCGATCCCATTTGGCTCGACTGTCCTTGTCTCCCAAGTACTTCCATTTGAGAATGTGATCCTGGGTCTTGCAGCTCAGGCAGACTGGATTGGCAGCCGTTGCCGTCTGGGGAAGGAAGACCTTCTGATCATTGGTCCCTGGCTCCTTGTCCAGTAGCACATCCCACACATTCCTCTCCACCGCCTTGGCATCGCTTATCTTGGTCCAGTCCTTGAGCTGGAACCTGCCACCATAGGCCCGGTCCACCAATAGGTGATCCAGGAGAGCGAAGACATGACTCCTGGGCTCGGCATGCTCCTTGGTGAAACCGTGGGGCATGACGAGCTTATCGAACAGTGGGGACCTGCTCCTGAAGCTTGCCTTCTCCACCCTGGCCTTGGACAAGAGGTTCGGAGCCACAAAGGATTCGTACTGCTCCTTGTGGCATTTGCCGCAAGCCGCGTGATCCGTCCTCGTCTCGGGCAACTGGGATGGGTCCTTGAGATGTTCCGTGAGCCTCCCATGACAGTTTTCACAGCTGACCCCCATATGCTTCCCTTTGGAGCGGAACTCCTTTATCTCTGGGTGGCAGGAATAGCACTCGAGCTGACCTTCCTGTCTGAAGGATGGGGAACTGGCCTTTGCCCCAGAGTTGGCTTCAGGGCTGAGGGCCAAGAAAGAGAGAAAGAGAACGTGGACAAGGATCTTCCTCATGGCCTTCCTCCACCTTCGGGGTCCTTTCTTCCAGACGCGGCAAATGTAATTGACTTTTATAGTATGATCAAGTCCTCATCCGAGGGGGGTCTTGCAACCCCGAGCTCTCCAAGGATGCTCCCCTTGATGCCTTCTCCAGTTGTGTAAAACTCAAGTAAGGGCCCCTGGAAAGGCAATCAAAGGGGGAGAACAACTGAAGGAGGCCTACCATGGAAATTTCAACCCTGGGAGTGATAGGAGCTGGGCAGATGGGATCGGGTATAGCCGAGGTGGCCTTGGATGCCGGTTTGAAGGTGATCTTGAGGGATACCCAGGAGGAAGCCCTCCAGAGGGCGAGGGCACGGATCCAGAGGGACTTGGAAAAAAGGGTGGAGAAATCCCTTTTGAGCTCCGGGCAAAGGGACGAGAGGATGGTGAGGCTTTACACGACCCTGGAGATCTCCGATCTTGCCCCATGCCAATTCGTGATAGAGGCAGCACCCGAGGACCCCCGACTCAAGAGAGAGATCTTCGCCCAACTGGAGGGAATTGTGGGTGAAGACACCATATTCGCCTCCAACACATCGTCCATCTCCATCACCAAGCTAGCTTCCTCTGTGAGTAGGCCCCAGAGGGTCATAGGCATGCACTTTTTCAACCCAGTGCCCGTAATGAAGCTTGTGGAGATTGTGAGGGGAGCCCACACCTCGGATGAGGTCTTCTCCATCACATGGGATCTTGCCCAGAGGATGGGCAAGTCGCCTGTGGAAGCTCGTGACTTTCCCGGTTTCATCTCGAGCAGACTCATCTTCAATTACATGAACGAGGGGATCTGGCTTCTCTACGAGGGCTTGGGAAGTGCGGAACAGATAGATAGCATAATGCGAATGGGAGCCAACCACCCCATGGGACCCCTGGAGCTCGCGGATTTTGTGGGCTTGGATACCGTGCTCTCGGTGATGAGGGTCCTCGAGGAGGCATTTGGGGAGAGGTACAGGCCGTGTCCCCTTCTCGTTCGTCTGGTCGAGGCTGGGTGGCTGGGAAGGAAGGTGGGAAAGGGCATCTACTCATACGGAGGCGCCAAATGATAAGCTTCGAGCTCTCGGAAGAGCAGAGGCAAATCCAGGCCAAGGCCCGGAAGTTCGCCAGGGAAGTGATGGCCCCTGTGGCTCCCCTCCATGATAGGGATGGGAGCTTTCCCTGGGACGTGCTCAGGGAGGCCCACAGGGAAGGGTACTTCACCCCCCTGGTTCCCAAGGAGTGGGGAG
>JAPWUY010000265.1 GCA_028275295.1 Thermodesulfobacteriota bacterium
GAAGGTCATGGAAAAGAGCACGAGGGCCGTGAGAAAAAGCACTCTGTAAAGGGTTCCTCCCTTCACGGCCTCGGGAAGCTCAACAGCTATGTTCGCAGAAAGGGCCCTGAAGCCGTTGAAGACATTGATATCCATGATGGGAGTGTTCCCAGTGGCCATGACCACTATCATGGTCTCCCCCACGGCCCTCCCCATTCCGATCATGATGGCCGAGAAGATGCCACTTGCAGCAGCGGGAAGGACCACCCAAAGGACTGTCTGCCATGAAGTGGCACCACACGCTAGGCTCGCGGCCCTCAGATGATCCGGGACAGCCCTGAGGGCCTCCTCCGCCAAGGAGTAGATTATGGGTATGACGGCGAATCCCATGGCAAATGCCACGATGAGGGTGTTTCGCTGGACATAGGTCCCCACAAGCCCCTTTCTGGGGTCCACTCCCAATCCTTCCAGCACCTCTCCCATGACGATGGCTCCTAAAATACCTAGGCAGAGGGAGATGGCCCCCCTGAGGAGTGACTGCCCTTTGCTCCCTCTCCCAAGGAGCGCGAACCTACTTGTCAAGGCCGATGCTCCCACGAGGGTCCCTGGGAGAAGCATCATGGCGAGGAAAGGAGCGCTTCTGCCCTTTCCACCCGCGAGCCATCCCTTGAAGTCACCGCAGAAGAACACATCCTCCAGAACGGGGCCCAGCTTTATGGCAAGAATCACCCCGCCTACCAGAGCGCATCCCACAACGAGAAGCTTTTGGGATCCCTCCCACCTGAGCCTCATCTCATGGGGAAGAATCTGGAAAATGTAGCCCCCTGCAATGAGGCTCAGGGGCACCATCAAGAATGCCAGGATGATGGAGAAGATCCAGACTTCCACAAATGGCGCCAGAACCAAGGCTGCCACAAAGCCCAGTATGACCGATGGGAGGGACGCCATTACCTCCATAATGGGTTTCACCTTCCCCCTCACAGAGGGTCCCAAGAATTCCGATGTGAAGATGGCCGCCATGATGGCTATGGGGACTGCCATGAGAAGGGAGTAAAAGGTCCCCTTCATGGTGCCGAAGATGAGGGGCACCAAGGAGAGCTTGGGCTCGAACTCTTCCGTCCCTCCAGTTGACTGCCAGACATACTGTGGACCGGGATGTCCCTCGTACCAAACCTTCCCGAAAAGGGTCTTCCACGAGGTCTCAGGGTGAGGGACTCTCATGACCAAATGGGCCCCCTCATTGGCGTCCCCCAAAACAAGGATACCGTCCATCCTGGGTGCCAGGGCAAGGACCATCTCCTTGGAACCACCGAGGGAGAACTTGGCGAGGGTCTTCTCACTGGTTGAATGTCTGAGCCAGATTTGCCCTTTGCCATCCCCCGTTGCGAATAGCTTTCCTCTGAATGCCACATCCATTGCCACAATGGGCCCCTCTTGGGCCTCGAGTTCTTTAGCTAGGACCGTCTTTCTCCCATCCGGAGTGGTCCCAGAGGGATCCTCGACGAGGAAGAATATCCTCACGACCCCATCACTGCAGCCGAGAACCAGTGCCCTGTCTCCAGGAAGAAGGGCCGCACTTCCAACCTCGATCCCGGAGGGGAGAAGGGCCGTATCCTCCAGGAGCTGTGGCTCCTTTCCGCCGAAAGGATTGTACCGGAGGAATCTCCCCGAAGGGTCGAGGAGGGCGAGGTAGTCCCCCCTACTCCCCAGAAGAAGATTCACCTTGCCCAGCTCCCATGAGGGTAGGCCTATCTCCCTTGTTTCCACAAATTCGGTCTCCTTGCCAGTGAGGAGATTTTTCCTCACCTCTATCCTCTCCACAGTTATCCTCGACCCTTCATCGAGGGCAGCTACGGTGAAGGTTGGCCTTTCCTCGGTACCTCCGGTCCTCAACTGAATGGCCTTTATGGGATGGCCTCCCTTGGAGGCTACTTTGGGCTCGCCAAGCTCTGCCACTACTTTGAATGTGAGGAACCCACCAGTTGAAAGGGGCCTGTAAAGAACCCCATCGGGTCCCAGGAGGTCTCCATTGGAGAGCCGATCCAGATGAGAGGGGAGCTCCTCTTGTCCTTTGACGCTGGAGACGACCCTCAGAATTCCCAATCGAAAGGTTCCGTCTGAAAGGCCCAGGGCCACTCTCCCTTTGTCCTGGGAGAACCCGAAGGCCGCCGCGTTCTTTTCTCCGAGATCCCATGAAGGACAACTGAGGGGGGTGCCCGTAGGGGCATGGAAGGCGAAGGGCCTTCCATCTCTTTCAATTCCATAACCGATAGCACCGTTTTCGTCCAGAAAGAGAAGGGCCGGGAGAGGCTTTCCCCACGATGAGAGTTTTCTGACTCCTTGGAGCTCTGCACCCAAAAACAGAGGCCTCACCTCCCAAAGGAGGAAGGCCACGATCCCCATCACCGCAAGAAGGACCGATCCTCCGCCAAGGGAGATGAGACGGCGGGCCAGACTATCGGCTAGACGGACCGACCTTCGAGCTTGTCGGCGGCTAACCGAAAGCCTGTCAATCTGCCCACCGTTTCTCGAGGACAAGGGACCCACCCTATGGCTCCAGGAGTCCCAATGCTTTGAGATCTTCAGAAGCGATAGCCCAGGAAACCGGATAGAAGCCATCCTTGATGACGTTCTTCTGACCTTCCTGGGACAAGACATACTTCAGGAACTCCGCCCTCAGGGGATCCAATTTGGTGCCTGGTTTGTGATTGACGTATATGTATAGGAAACGGGCCAAGGGGTATTCACCGCTGTAAGCGTTTTCCGCGGTGGGCTCCGCACATTTGGCCCCTTCCCTCGCTGCCAAGGCCAATGCCTTCACGTCAGCAGTCTTGTACCCAATACCCGAGTATCCAATAGCGTACCGATCCGTGGCAACAGCCTGTATGACTGCCGAGGACCCAGGCTGTTCCTTCACCGTGTCTTTGAAGTCTCCTCCGAAGAGGGCCACTTCCTTGAAGTATCCATATGTTCCGGATGCGGAGTTCCTGCCGTAGAGAGAGATGGGTTTCCCCGCCCAATCGCCCTTGAGGCCCAGGTCTCCCCAGAGGGAGATATCCTTGGGGAACTTTCCATGCCTCGTCTTGGAAAAAATGGCATCCACTTGTTGTAGGGATAGGCAGTTCAGGGGATTGTCCTTGTTCACGTAAACCCCGAGAGAGTCCACAGCCACTCTCACCCTTGTGGGCTTGTAGCCGAACTTCTTCTCGAAATCCTCTATCTCCTTCGCCTTCATCTCCCTGGACATGGGACCGAAGTGAGCCGCCCCCGCAACGAGTGCAGGCGGTGCAGTGGACGAACCCTTCCCCTCTATCTCTATATTCACCCCTGGGTAGTACGACTTGAACCCTTCAGCCCAGTGGGTCATGAGATTGTTCAGGGTATCGGAGCCTATGGACTTGATGGTCCCTGAAACCCCCGGAACTTTCTTGTACTCTGGAAGCTTTGGGTCCAGATCCAAAGCTCTCCCGTGAGAGGCCCATAGGGCCCAGACCACAATGGCGAAAGAGACACTCACTCCAATTGTCTTCCTCGACATCTCGTTTCCCTCCTTTTTTTGGTTTCTGGATCTCCATGGCTCACAAGGGTCGACCCTAAATCCACTTCAAGGGTACATCCACTCTGTCACAGCAGTTTCACAGGGTTATGGAAATTTTTTGAACCGAGGTGGAGATCAGCCGATCTTTTCGTCCACAAGGAGGGCTTCTTTCCTCAAGGGATTGGAGCCAATGGCGCCCTTGTCCTTCTCAGGTACTCGAGCCCCCTTGGGAAGAACGATGCGGAAGGTGCTACCCTGGCCTGGGGTGCTTTCCACTTCCACTCTGCCACCGTGGTTCTCCACAATGTGCCTCACTATGGAGAGACCCAGACCGCTTCCTCCCTTCTCCCTGGAGCGGCCTTTGTCCACTCTGTAAAACCTCTCGAAGATCCTCGGTATATGTTCCTCGGCGATACCGATTCCCGTGTCTTCTACGGAGAAATGAACCTCCCCCTCGGTGGCATCAACTCGAAGGGTCACCTTCCCTCGATCCGTGAAGCGGATGGCATTGTCCAGAAGATTGACGAGCGCCTGTTCCAGATCGGCTGGATTTCCCCTAACGATGGCCTCCGGATGGACAATGGAACACTCGAGATCCAAACCCTTGGCCTCCGCCATTTGTTTTACGCTCTCAACTGCCCCCCAAGCGACCTCCCCAGCCCTCAACTCCACGTAATC
>JAPWUY010000266.1 GCA_028275295.1 Thermodesulfobacteriota bacterium
TCTGGAGTCTCTTTGCCTGAGATGTATCCACAGCCACATCCGCCAGGGCCCCGAAGCCTGTGGTTATTCCATAAACTCTCCTCCCTTCCCGGGTCCATCTCTCAACCAGGGCCCTGCTATCTCTTATTCTTCTCCTGGCAGCCAGTGATATGGCAACAGGTCTCGCCTCCCTGGCAACAGATACCAGCTGAGGGATCTCAAGGGGAGCCTCTCCCAAAAGGACCTCCTCCATGCGTCCTCCTCCTTGTTCAATTGTGCTCGAGTCTTCGACCCTCGTCTTCGGCCATGGACCTCAAGACGGATGAATCTCCCCTCAGATTAACACACGGGAACGAGGGTCGGCGAGGCGAGAGAGAGGATTTGGGCAATTGACATGGAGAGGAGGCGATGATACATTTAGCTAAATGGCTATACAAGGGGGCGGTTTCCGATCCCATGAATGCCCTCATAAAGGTGCTCAAGGCCCTCTCCGATCCCAATAGGGTGCGCATCATGAAGATGCTGCAAATGAGGGAGATGTGTGTGTGCGAGCTTGCAGAGGCCTTGGGCATAACCCAGCCTAGTGTCTCTAGACACATGCGCATTTTGACGGAGGCTGAGCTCGTCTCCTCTCGAAGGGAGGGCCCTTGGATCCATTATCTGTGGAATCCCTCGCCGTCGAATCCTTACGCCGCCACACTTCTGGCTCAACTAAGGGGCTGGCTCGAGGAAGACCCCGGGATCCTCTCCCTCATGGAGCGGGCCTCTGCCTTGAGGAGGGAAGAAATATGCAAGGCCCCATCGAGGGAGAGGGTCCCCTCGAGGGGGAAGGAGCTAGCGCATGCGGAAAGGACGAAGTGAGAGGGAGAAGAGAAAGCTCCGCGTTCTCTTTCTCTGCACGGGAAATTCCTGCCGGAGCCAGATGGCTGAGGGTTGGGCCCGAGCGCTTTTGGGGGATTTGGTGGAGCCCCATTCAGCAGGGGTGGCCCCTTCGGGTGTTGATCCCAGGGCAGTGAAAGTGATGGCCGAGGCTGGCGTGGATATATCGAGACAGAGGTCGAAACATCTGGATGAGGTATCCTCTTTGGATTTCGATTTCGTGGTTACCCTCTGTGACGATACGAGGCAAAGTTGCCCCTTCTTTCCAGCTCGCATGGGTGTAATTCACAGGAGCTTCGACGACCCTCCCCTCCTCGCCTCTCAAGCCAAAGACGAGGAAGAGATTCTCGATCACTATAGGAGGGTCAGGGACGAGATTCGGAATTTCGTTGAGACCCTAAAGGATCTTCCCCATGGGTCTCCTAGCGAGGAGCCGAAAAGAGATGGTTCACTTGCGCCGGACGATGATCACGCTGAAAGGGTATGATCCCTCGGTCCTTCGAGGCGACCCTATATTCTTGGCCGAGTCCTTGGGGGAGAAGGAGAAAGGGGAGAGAGGGGATGAAAGACTCTGATATTCCGAATGAGCGGACGGGAGGGAGAAATTTCTTGGAGGTGAGGGACTCATGAAGCAAGTTGGTGGAAAGAGGCTCTCTACACTGGATAGGTTCTTGACTTTGTGGATTTTCGTTGCAATGGGTATTGGAGTGGGAGTGGGTTACTTCTCCCCTTCGGTCACGCACTTCATAGCGGGGCTCCAGTGGGGCACGACATCCATCCCCATTGCGATTGGCCTCATCCTCATGATGTATCCTCCCCTTGCCAAGGTGAAGTACGAGCAAATGGGCAAGGTCTTCCAGAACAAGAGGCTCTTGGCCGTTTCCCTGATCCAGAACTGGATCGTGGGGCCCGTGGTCATGTTCTTGCTCGCCATCCTCTTACTGAGGAACTACCCCGAGTACATGATAGGGGTGATCCTGGTTGGGCTGGCCAGGTGCATTGCCATGGTGATCGTCTGGAACGAGCTGGCTGAGGGGGACAGGGAGCTCGCAGTGGGCCTTGTGGCCTTCAATGCTGTGTTCCAGGTACTGTTTTACGCAGTCTACATCTATATCTTCATCACCTTCGGTCTCAACTGGCTAGGGCTCGTGAAAGGGGTCAATGTCTCCATCTCCATATCCGAGGCAGCCAAGACCGTCTTCATCTATCTCGGAATCCCGTTCCTCGCTGGCTTGATAACCCGGTTCACCCTCCTCAGGGCCAAGGGATACGATTGGTACGAGAATGTCTTTGCCCCCAAGATAAGCCCCATAACCCTCATCGCCTTGCTCTTCACCATAGTAGTGATGTTCTCCCTCAAAGGGGAGTACATCGTCACCCTGCCTCTGGATGTGGTTCGGGTAGCCATACCCCTGACCATATATTTCTTCTTCATGTGGTTCGTCACCTTCTTTTTGGCCTACAAGCTCAAGGCCAACTATGGTCAGACAACGGCAGTGGCCTTCACTGCGGCAAGCAATGATTTCGAGCTGGCCATTGCGGTGGCTGTCGCCATATTCGGGATAGCCTCCCAGCAGGCTTTTGCCACGGTGATAGGACCATTGCTGGAGGTGCCTGTGCTCATAAGCCTGGTGAATGTGGCCCTTTGGTTCAGGAAGAAATACTTCCCCTATGCGGTGGAGACGCCCATTGGTGTATGCTATGTGAGCTGCAAATGACCAGGCTCCTTGGAGGGCCCCAAATCGGAGCTGAACGATGGACCGACAAGTTGAGGTCAGATGGCCTCTTTGCACCTCCGAGACCCATCCCAACCCTTGTTGTGTGATCCTGGATTCCATAGGCGAGGGGGTCCTGACCATCGACCTCCATCGCCGAATCGTCTCCATATTCAACAAGGCAGCGGAGCGCATAACGGGTTTCACCGCCTCGGAAGCCTTGGGCCGCCACTGCTTCGATGTGCTAAGATCGAGCATATGCCAGGGAAACTGCCCCCTGGACACAGTGCTTTCCCGGGGAAAACCCGTCCAGGATGTCCCATGCACCCTCATAGACAGGAAGGGACGGGAGATAAGGGTCACCGTGACCCTTGCTCCCATCCTGGATCCTTTGGGCCAGCCTGTGGGAGCAGTTGAGACCATAAGGGACATTTCCGCTGTTCATACTTTGAGGGAGGCTCTCTCTGGAAGGTTTCGCATGGGGGAGATGGTGAGCAAGAGCCCCCGCATGCAGGAGATATTTGATATCCTTCCAGACATAGCCGAAAGCGACTCGACGGTTCTCATAGAGGGGCCTACGGGTTCCGGGAAGGAGGTCATGGCAGCGGCCATTCACGAGCTGAGCCCTAGGAGAAAAGGGCCTTTTGTCAAGGTGAACTGTGCGGCCATCCCGGACACCTTGCTCGAGTCCGAATTGTTCGGCTACTTGAGGGGAGCCTTCACGGACGCCAAAAGGGATAAGCCCGGCCGTTTCGCCCTGGCCCAGGGAGGGACCCTGTTTCTGGACGAAGTGGGAGATATGTCCCCTGCAGTTCAGGTGAAATTACTGAGGGTGCTGGAGGAGAAGCAATTCGTTCCACTCGGGGGAACAACCCCAGTGAAGGTGGATGTGCGGATCATAGCTGCGACCAACCGTCCCCTGGAAGAGCTCGTCTCTAGAAAGATCTTCCGGGACGACCTGTACTATCGCCTCAACATCATCAAGATAGAGCTCCCTCCCTTGAGGGAGAGAAAGGAAGACATCCCCCTTCTCGTGGAACACTTTCTGAGCAGGCTCAACTCCATCAAAGGAAAGAACATATCCGGGGTCTCGGAGAGGGTCATGCAAATCCTCATGAATCACTCCTTCCCGGGCAATATAAGGGAGCTCGAGAACATAATCGAACACGCATACGTCCTTTGCAGGGAATCCACGATCCAGGAAAGACACCTTCCCAGGGAGTTGATCGAGGAATCGAGGGCCTCGAGGGAAAGATCGATCGCCACCTTGGACCCCATGTGGGAAAAAGAGGCGATGAGGATAAGGGAGGCCCTCGAAGCTGCCGGAGGAAAGAAACTGGTGGCTGCAAGATCCTTAGGGGTGAGTCGCATAACCCTCTGGAGAAGGATGAGAAGACTGGGCCTCCAATAGATCCTTTCGTGAAACGTTTCTGAAACAGTTTCACCATCCAGAAACATTCAGATGAGATGCGTCCCTCCTTTTCCCTCATCTCCTCCCTTCGAGGCCAATGGGGGAAGTGCTCCAGATGGAGCAAAGCGGTCTTTTTTCCTAGAGGGCCTCGGGCCCTTGTGTCCTTGGCGCAGGGAGGGCTCAGATCCTCGTCAACTGGCATGGCTGTT
>JAPWUY010000267.1 GCA_028275295.1 Thermodesulfobacteriota bacterium
CCAAGAATATCTGATGCCTCTCTTTGTCGGGAAACCTGACCACCTTGTCCTCTATGGAGGGACAGTATCTGGCCCCTGTGCCTTTGATGACTCCAGTGAACAGGGGAGAGCGATCCAGCCCCTCCCTGATGATCTCGTGGGTTCGGGGGGTGGTATAGGTTATGTGGCAAGGCACTTGAGGCAGGGGGATTTTCTTGGTGGAAAAGGAAAATGGTATGGGAGGATCGTCCCCCCACTGGACCTGAAGCCTGGATGTGTCAACGGTCTTTCCGTCTAGCCTGGGGGTGGTACCTGTCTTGAGCCTTCCCATTCTAAGGCCCAAAGCCTTGAGACACTGGGATAGCCCGACAGAGGGCAGATCTCCCATTCTTCCAGCGGGGAAGCTCTTGAGCCCTATATGGATCAGTCCCTGGAGGAAGGTTCCGGTTGTAACGATCACAGCTCGAGCGCCTATGGCCTCGCCCAGGGAGGTTTCAACCCCCACGACCCTATCCCCCTTGACCAGGATCTTCTCCACCATGGCCTGTCTTATGGAAAGGTTCTCCTGACCCTCCAAAACCCTTCTCATGCGCCTCGCATAGCGGAACATATCGGCCTGGGCTCTCGATGACCACACAGCTGGTCCCTTCTTTGTATTGAGCCGTCTGAACTGGATGCCCGTGGCATCTATGTTCTTGGCCATCTCCCCTCCCAGGGCGTCTATCTCCTTGACGAGCTGCCCTTTGGCCAGGCCTCCAATTGCCGGGTTGCAGGACATCCAAGCTATGTGGTCCACGTTTATGGTGAGAAGAAGGGTCCTGTGCCCCTTTCTGGCGCAAGCGAGTGCAGCCTCGCATCCAGCATGCCCAGCACCTATGACTATGACCTCGAAGGATTCCATGGCGCCCGGGTCTTCCATCTTTACTCAATTTTAGCACAAATGAAGGCCTTCCTCATGAGCTTGCGACTCGCCTCTCGAGGCCTCCCATGCCACCCCACGAAACCCCCGTGTCTCCCCAATCCTTCGACCCCCAGCTTGGAAGAATCCCCATAACTCACCCTCGAATTTTTTGCTTGACAAGGGAAGAGGGGCTGTGCTATCTGGTATACCAGATTTTTGAATACCAGATCGCAGGAATTCAATGGTTGCCACAGAGAGAGCACGGGAGCTAAAGCTAAAGAAGATAAAGGTCCCTACCAGCTTGAGCCAGGCTGCCTACGAGGCTCTCAAAGAGAGTCTCATGAGAATGGAACTTTCCAAACTTCCCAACGACGGAAAGCTGGATGAGAGGGAACTCGCCCAGCGGCTCGGCATCAGCAGGACCCCCCTCAGGGAGGCCATCCATAGGCTCGTGAGCGAGGGCTTCCTGAGAGTAGTCCCCCGGAAAGGGATCTATGTGGTCAGAAGGTCCAAGAAGGAAATAGTGGAAATCCTCCTCGTCCGTGCGGCACTGGAAGGAATGGCGGCGCGGCTTTCGACCCGGCATCTGACGGACAGTGACATTCAAAAAATGAGAGACCTCTTTGCCCCCTTCGACCCCGCCACAGTCAAGGACCAATCCCTGAGATACTCAGACGCCAACATTCGCTTCCACGAGATGGTGATCAACCTGAGCCAATGCGAGAAGTTGATCGCCCTCGCCAGCAACCTGTTCGATCAGATGAGGTGGGTACGGTTCCGTGCCGCCGCTTTCTATGACCGTCATCCAACGACCCTCCTGGAACACAGGAGCATAATAGATGCCCTAGAGGCGAGGGACCCGGATGCGGCTGAGAGAAGGATGAGGTCTCACATAGAAGGACTGGCAAATTATGTGGAGGAGCACGTGGAGATTCCCTAAAACAAAGGCTAAGGTCGGGAGGCAGCAATCATGAGTCCAAAACGAGTCAAGAGGGAAGAGCTAGTGCAGGCACCATGCCAGGAGGCCTGCCCGGCAGGGATCGATGTTCCTAGATACGTTCGCTTTATCAGGGAAGGGAGATTCGAAGAGGCCTTGGCAGTGATAAGGGAAAAGATCCCCTTTCCAGCTGTCTGTGGCTTTGCCTGCTACAGCCCCTGCGAGAGCTCCTGCGGGAAAAGACAGTTTGGGGATCCCATTGCCATAAGGGCACTCAAACGTTCCGCAGCTGAACTGGGAGGGGAGCTGTGGAAGAAGGCCCTGAAGGTCGCTCCCAAAACCGGAAAGAAAGTGGCCATAGTGGGCTCGGGGCCAAGCGGCCTCACGGCGGCTTACTACTTGGCACTTCTCGGGCATTCCGTGAGTGTATTCGAGGCATTGCCAGAACCCGGTGGAATGATGAGGTACGGGATCCCATCGTACAGGCTTCCCAAAGATACACTGGATGCCGAGATCTCATACCTGAAGGAGCTAGGGGTGGAGATCCTCACCAACAAGAAGGTGGAGTCCTTGGAGGAGCTCCAAAAACAGGGATTCCAGGCCATTTACTTGGCCCTCGGAGCTCAAAAGGGGGCCAAGCTGGGCGTTCCAGGGGAGGATCTCCCTGGAGTGATGGACGGAATAGCCTTCTTGAGAAAGGTCAACGGGGGAGAGCTACCTCACGTGGGAAAGAGGGTCGCTGTGATAGGAGGTGGCAATACGGCTGTGGATGCTGCGAGAAGCGCTCTCAGGCTGGGCGCTGATGAGGTGACCATCTTTTACAGAAGATCCAGGGCTGAGATGCCGGCATACGAGGAGGAAGTTGGTGCTGCTTTGGCAGAGGGAGTCGGCATAGAGTTCCTAGCCTCCCCCGTGAAGATAGAGGCCAGGGACGGAAAGCTGGAGGTGACCTTCACCAAGATGCAGCTGGGCAAGCCTGACTCCTCCGGAAGGGCCACGCCTGTGCCCGTCAAGGGAAGCGAGTTCATGAGGGAGTTCGACACGCTGATAGCGGCTGTGGGTCAGGTCCCGGAGACCCCCAAGGGGTTGGGAGTGGACCTCACCGATGGCGGGTTCGTCAAAGTGGATTCCGAGACCCTCTCAACTGGCAAGCCCGGTGTCTTCGCAGGAGGAGACCTGGCAACAGGGCCAAAAACCATAATCGATGCCATTGCCCAGGGTAGGAAGGCCGCCTCATCCATAGACATCTTCCTAGGGGGCAAAGGGATCATAGATCAGGAGCTGGCTCCCCGAGAGGAAGAGGTGATAGTGGTCGATTACGACACCGAGGGATACGGACGCGTCTCCCTGCCCTGTATCCCCATTGAGGAGCGGAGGAGAAGTTTCGCCTCGGTGGAGAAAGCGCTTTCGGAGGGGATGGCCATAAAGGAGGCCGCCAGGTGTCTCAGCTGCGATGCCAGGCGCTTTGAGGTGGTGGTCGACGCCGAGGGCTGCAAGGAGTGCGGATACTGTGTCGAGGTTTGCGGGATGGGGGTTTTCGAGCCTGCTCCCAAATTCAACAAGAAGGGCTATAGACCTTACGTGCCCAAGAAAACCGAGAGGTGCGTGGGATGCATGCTCTGCTTCTATGCCTGTCCGGACTTCTCCATAGAGGTCAAGGAGGCATGAAGCTTCTGGGCAACCCTTTCATGGGCATAGCCCGCAATGACCATCAATCGAGAGTGAGGGGAATAGGGAGATGAGACGCTATCTTGAGACGGGAAACTTCGCTATAGCAGAGGGGGCCATAATGGCCGGATGCAGGGCTTTCTTCGCCTACCCGATAACGCCCGCAACGGAAATTGCAGAGGCCATGTCCAGGCTGCTCCCCAGGGTAGGGGGGATATATCTCCAGGCCGAGGACGAGACAGCCGCGATGCACATGTGCATAGGGGCGGCTCTAGGGGGCTACAAGGCCATGACCGCGACCTCTGGCCCGGGCTACATCCTGTATGCTGACCCTTACGGGTGGGCCATAGGATGCGAGATACCCCTTGTGGTGCTCAATTCCCAGAGGGTCGGACCAGTGAGCGGCATAACCGGAGCCCCTGGCCAGGGAGAGTTCTACCTGAGCAGATATCCAACCCAAGGCGGAAACTTCGAGACCATAGTCCTCGCACCCAACAGTGCCCAGGAAGCGTTCCAGCTCACTGTGGAGGCCTTCTATCTCTCGGAGCGATTCCGGACGCCTGTGACAATCCTGGCAGACCAGCTCATAACCGATGGATGGGAGGACATAAGCATTCCCGAGACCGACGAGGAAAAAGCGGCCATGGGTCTCAGGTTCATGGAGAGGAAGGTGCATCCTGGGCCGGATTTCTACCC
>JAPWUY010000268.1 GCA_028275295.1 Thermodesulfobacteriota bacterium
CTCGGGGTGATAGACGAGGAGGGGAACCATGTCTCGTACGTGGGGCCTTATCAGTTGAAGGGGGTGAATTACAAGAACGAGGAATGGTTCCAGGCGACAATGCTGAAGGGAGTCCACATAAGCGACGTTTTCATGGGATACAGAAGGTTCCCTCACTTTGTCATAGCGGTTGCGAGAAGGGAGCTTCAGAAGAGCTGGATCCTCCGGGCAACCATAGATACCGATATCTTCGAGGCAATGGTGAAGGCAGCGCAGCTGGGAAAAGGTGGAGATGCCTTCTTGGTCAATCGCCAAAATGTCCTCCAGACTACTCCTAGATTTGGCAACTGGAAACTGGGAGAGGTGATGGACACTGAATTCGCTGCATTTCCAGGGACAAGGATTGAGCCATACGTGCTAAACGGCCGGGAGGTGCTCCTGGCTTCAACATGGCTCAGGAATAAAGACTGGCTCTTGGTCATAACAGAGGATCCCCACGAAGAATTGGCACCCCTCGTCAGGGCGAGGAGCGTGGTCCTGGGCGTTGTTTTGGGGGGAGTGCTCCTCATAGTGACGGGCACGGTACTTGTGGCCCGGGCCATTACAGAGCAGCTCGTCAGGGCCGATAGGGAAAAGGCCATCTTGGACTCCAACATACTCCAATCCAGCAAGATGGCTGCCTTGGGCAAGCTAGCAGCGGGAATAGCACACGAGGTGAACAACCCTTTGGCGGTGATAAAGGAAAAGGCCGGGTGGATAAGGGATCTCCTTCAGGAGGAGGAGATCGCCTCTAGCAAGAATTTCAGGGAATTCGAGGATGCCATAAAGAAGATAGAGTACCACGTGGACAGGGCAAGAAAGGTGACTCATCGGCTATTGGGCTTCGCGAGGAGAATGGAGCCCCTTCAGGAGACGGTGGACGTGAACAGGGTGCTCGATGAGACAGTGGGTTTCCTGGAAAACGAGGCGAGGTTCCGCAACATAGAGATAAAGCGGGAGTTCTCGGAGGATCTGCCCCAGATAAGGAGTGATTCCGCCCAACTCCAACAGGTCTTCCTGAACGTCCTCGAGAACGCCATAGATGCGGTGGACAAAGACGGGCAAATCATCGTGAGGACCAGTTACTCTGGCAACAAGGATGAGCTCCTCATCACAATCCAGGACACAGGACCAGGCATACCCAAAGAGATCCTCCCGCGCATTTTCGACCCATTTTTCACAACCAAGCCCACGGGCGAAGGAACGGGCTTGGGCCTCTCGGTGAGCTACGGCATAGTGGAAAAACTGGGAGGGAAGATAACGGTCGAGAGCGAGGAGGGGAAGGGGGCAGCTTTCACCATACATTTGCCAGCTCATTGAGAAGGCTGGCAAAAAAGGAGGACCCATGGACCTGGTGAGAATCCTCGTTGTGGACGACGAAGAGGACTTCCTGGAGACCCTGGTAAACAGGCTAAACAGGAGGGGTATGTCAGCACAGGGGGCCTTGAGTGGCCGCGAGGCCCTGAAGATGATGGAAGAGAAGGAGTTCGACGTGGTGGTCCTGGATGTGAGGATGCCAGGGATGGACGGTCTCGAGGTCCTGAGGGAGGTGAAGAACAGATGGCCCTTTGTGGAGGTGATCCTCCTCACCGGCCATGGCTCTGTGGAATCGGGAATTGAGGGCATGAGACTAGGGGCCTTCGACTATGTGATGAAACCTGCAGACCTGGAGGTCCTGATAGAGAAGATCCAACAGGCTCGAGAGAGAAAGATCCTCAGAGAATCCTGAGATGCTCAAGTCAACAATCGAGCTGGCAAGATATGGAATTCCCTGGCTCGGACCAGCAATGGCCTTTTTGGGTGGTTTGGCTCTCCTCGCCGAGGGAAAAGGACAGTGGCCCGCCATCGCCGTAATTTTCGGATCCGTTCTCTCAGCCGGAGGAATCTACTCTCTCCTTCGCTCCCTGAGAAAAGGAGAAAAAGAGCGGGCTTTGCTGGATGTGAGGATGCTCCAATCCCACAAGTTGGCCTCCCTGGGGGAGCTCACAGCCGGGATAGCCCACGAGATCAACAATCCCCTTGCCATCATAGGAAGGGAAGCCGAATGGCTCGAGCATCTGCTTTCCACAATGCCACCAGCAGAGGGGGTCCCAAGGAAAGAGCTCCTGGAATCCGTTCGGGAGGTTGGGGTCCAGGTGAACAGGTGCAGGGAGATAACCCAAAACCTCCTCAGCTTTGCCAGGAAGATGGAGCCCATATTTCAGAAAGTGGATGTCAATCGCCTTGTGGAAGACATGGTGAAGCTTGTGGAAACCGAGACCCAAGGCAAGGGGATAGAGATAGTGAGGGATTACCAGCAGCCCATGGAGCCCATAATGACGGACCCACCAGGACTGAGACAAGTGATGCTGAATCTTCTCAACAATGCACGGCAGGCCATAGAAGGGAGGGGGCAGATAACCATAAGGACGAGGGCCCTGGAGGACGGGAGGGTCCAGATAGCTGTGGAGGACACAGGATGCGGGATCCCAAGGGAACACTTGCCTCGGATCTTCGATCCCTTTTTCACTACCAAGGCCCATGGAAAAGGAACAGGTCTTGGGCTTTCCATCTGTCATGGAATCGTGGACAGGCTTGGAGGTAGAATATGGGTGAGGAGCGAGCCGGGGTTGGGTTCCACCTTCGTGGTAGAGCTCCCGGCCACACCCAAGAGGGCAAGCTGAGGTAAGACATGGAAGGGGAGATGCCGAAGGTGCTCCTCGTAGACGACGAGGAGAGGTTCAGGGTGACCACGGCTAGGCTTCTGGGGGTTAGGGGATTCCAGGTGGGGACTGCTGGAAGCGGGGTCGAGGCGCTGGAGGAGTTGGAGAGGAACCCCTATGATGTTGTGGTCCTGGATGTGAAGATGCCCGGAGTGAGCGGCATAGAGGCTCTGGCCGAGATAAAGAGGAGGCAGCCCCAAGTTGAGGTCTTGATCCTCACAGGACACGCTTCGGTGGATGCAGCTGTGGAGATCATGAGGCTCGGGGGCTGCGAATACCTTCTGAAGCCCTGCTCCATGGATGAGCTCGTGGAAAAGATCGAGAGGGCACTGGAAAGAAAAGCCATGAAAGAGGGCTCAGAGGAGAAGCCTTGAGTCTCCGAAGGTATCCCCCTTCTCGAAAAGGCACCTGCAAGAATAATCCCCCCTCGAGAAGGCCCTCACCACCATGTCAATAGCCTCATCGCTGTGCATGAGCATGTCCATCTGCCTCGTGAAGACGAGGAGCCTTCCCACAAGATCGAGTTTCTCCTCAATCTCTGCCATTGGACGCTTTTGGAGCCTGGCCACTGTCCTGTCTCCTGTAACATCTACGGAGAAATCGAGCTCCTTCAATATCTTTGCTATGGCCCTCGCTCTCCTGTTCCTCCTCACGTCATCTGCGGCCCCTCCCTGAAAGGAGAAGGTGATGTAGTTCTTGCTCGTGGTGTTACCGCAATAAGTGTCCAGGACACCGTAATGGTATCCAACCCTCGAGCTAAAGTTCATGTACTTGTCCGATATGATGGCGTAGCTTCTGTCGCCGAACCTCTCGGAGGCCAGGGGATTTGTGAGGAGCTGTTCGGTCAAAACCGATATGAATCCGCCGAGGTCAACGGGCCTGGGCTCGGAGGAGCGCAGACCCTCATGGGTCATCCCCCTGAGGAGTGCTCTCAGGGGGATGCACCTTATGTCCTTCAATTCCAGATCCCTCACTCCCTTCCTGTCCCCTTCGAGCCCTCCCCCGAGATCTATTATGTGAAGATCTATGGGGAGCTGAGCCCTCAACCGAAAGGCCCTTCCCTCTGCCTCGTTGACCATTTCGCTCAGGCGAAACATCTCGGAGTAGGAAATCTCGTGAACGAATCTCATGACATCGTGAATGGTCTTGCAACCATCCGGGGTGAAATCGGGGCTTTGGGGATCAACGAGATTCAGAGGGGTTATCCATCTAGCGAGCCTCTCGAGAAGCCTGTAGACGGGGGTTTCGGCCATCACAACCTTTCTGTCCTGGGGTCTCTGGATGAGCTCATCCACCCTCCCCTCGTAAACCCTCCCAGAGTTGGCATCAACGGTTATTTGAGTCCCAGGAGGTATTCGGGATGTCGCCTCCTTGAGGCCCACTATGGTTGGGACAGAAAACTCCCTGGCCAGGGAGGCCAGGTGTCCTGTGGCACTTCCATAGTCCGAGAGCACAC
>JAPWUY010000269.1 GCA_028275295.1 Thermodesulfobacteriota bacterium
TTGGAAAAGACGAGATTCTTCTTTCCGCTCCCACCCGAGATCCTGCTTCCTCAACAGCTCCCTCTCCTTCCCCGTCCGCCTCAAAGATCCACACCGACTTCCCTCTTCCCCTTGAGCTTCCTTCTCCCTCCTCAGCCTCTCAACCCGCACTAGTCAGTCCGGTCTTTCCACACAGACCCCTCGCTCTTGGAGCGCATGCAAGGTCCATGCCTGAGAACATCGGGCCTCCAGATGGCGCCAGGGCTAGCACAATTCCGGGATAGGATGGACCGGATTCCCCGAATATGTCGCAAAATTCAACACTATGTCTCCCTTTCCCTTGAATTCCCATGCCTTTCCCGTCCAACTTTCCCAATGTTGGATTTGCCAACATACGTTGTGTTTTTCCACACACCCTTCAGTCCCCTCTTTCTCTGAGGAAACGGAGAAGTTTCTCCCTGTCCTCCCCGGTCATTTCCACGAAGCGGATCCCAACTGCGAAAAGGGGCTGAGAGCCGGGGATCCTCTCATACCAAATGGTCTCTCCCACTGCCTTTAGGCTTCCCATCCCGGGAAGCTCCATTTGGAGATAGAGTCTGTTTCTCTGGGAGGGGTGGTGATCATAGGATATGTGAAGGCCATCCACGACTATCTGGGCGGTCTCCATGGCCATGCCCTGCCGACTGATGTCTCTCAGGTGAGCTAGGACAGGCTGGGAGACCTCAAGGCCAGATTTCTCCCTCACGACCCGGAACTTGACGGGGATTCTCGCGGCAACTCTCCTCGAAGAACGTCTCTCTTCCACGTAAGAGACCCCATCTCCCTTGAGGAAACAAAGGGATCAATACCAGATGAGGAATCCCTTTGCAAGGGAGGGACGGGGAGGACTTTGAGCCACTCGAAGCTAGCCTCAATTGTTCTCCCAGGCTTATGGGTTTGGAAACCCAAGGCTCGGGAAGCCCTCCCCTTATCCCGAGCCAAAAGTGGGAGATTCGAGACTCGGCGTCGCTCAGGATGGGCCACTCCTTCAAAGATTTCATCGAGAAGTTCTTTTTTCAAAGATGGTCAGAGATCCGGCTTCGATTGACCAATGATTGGAATGGGGCCAATGTCCGGTCATGGGGAAGGCAGGGCCGGAGCTATTGTTTCGGATTCGAGAAGGGCCATCTTCTCTGGGCGTCACGATTGGGGTTGAGGCTAGGGGACGC
Organism: Thermodesulfobacteriota bacterium; assembly: GCA_028275295.1. Classification (GTDB taxonomy): domain Bacteria; phylum Desulfobacterota; class Desulfocorpusculales; order Desulfocorpusculum; family Desulfocorpusculum; genus JAPWUY01. Next base: position 1,188 of record JAPWUY010000269.1, read on the forward strand.
ATTCATTGGTCTCTGGAAGTGGAGGGGTTTTCTGTTGACAGAGAAGGCGGATCCATGATAGGGTGCGTGATTACTGAATGGTGATTCAGTCATCCCTACCGGTAGGTCCGGGTCTTTTTCGGGAGGTTTCGGGGGAGAGCGAGGGCACTTCCCCTTCATGGAGCAATTCAAATCAAACAAAGGGAGGTCCGGAGCATGGGCAATTTGCTGGTCGATGAACAAGATGCCAATTTTGTCCTTTTCGAGCAATTGAGAATAGAGGAGCTCTGTAACCATCCCCTCTATTCCGAGTTCTCGAGAGACATATTCGAGATGACCCTGAAGGAGGCTCAGAAGCTCGCCGTCAATGAGATCATGCCCACGAACGTGATTGGCGACAGAGAAGGTGCCAAGAGAGATGGCGACATGGTGAGGGTTCCCGAGGCATTCCACAAGATATGGAGGCTCTACACCGAAGGTGGATGGATTGCCATGAGCGAGCCTCCGGATGTCGGGGGGCAAGGGATGCCATCGGTATTGGGGATCGCGTGCAACGAGTATTTCGTGGCGGCTAATCCCGCCTTCAGCACATTTCCTGGCCTCACCCATGGGGCGGCAAGGCTCATTCACAATTACGGCACCGAGGAGCAGAAGCGCAAGTATATGTTCAAGATGTTTTCCGGCGAGTGGGCAGGAACCATGTGCCTCACAGAACCCCAGGCAGGAAGCGATGTGGGGAACCTGAAGACATCGGCCAGGAGAAACCCCGATGGCACCTTCTCCATAACAGGCACCAAGATCTTCATCACTGACGGCAATCATGATCTCACCGAGAACATAATCCACCCAGTCCTGGCAAGAATAGAGGGAGCTCCTGCGGGCACTAAGGGGATATCCCTCTTCATAGTCCCGAAGATCCTGGTTAATCCCGACGGAAGTCTCGGGAGGCCCAATGACATCCATGTGGGCGGCATAGAGCACAAGATGGGCCTCCATGGCTCTCCTACCTGTGTTCTCAATTTCGGGGACGAGGGACAATGCATCGGAGAGCTCCTGGGAGAAGAGAATCAGGGCATGAGAATAATGTTCCAGATGATGAACGAGGCTCGCATAGGGGTGGGACTCCAGGGATTGGCCATCGCCTCGACGGCTTATCTTCACGCTCTGAAATACGCGAAGGAGAGGATCCAGGGCTCAGACATAAAGGACTTCAAGAACCCCGAGGCCCCTCGAGTGCCCATAATAAGGCATCCCGATGTGAGAAGGATGCTCATGTACATGAAAAGCTTGACTGAGGGAATAAGGGGAATGATCTATTTCGTGGGTTACTGCACAGATAGAGCCCGCACTGCACAGGACGAGAACGAAAGGAACAAATGGATGGGTTTCGTCGATCTCCTCACCCCAGTGGTCAAGGCGTACAGCACTGACATGGGATTCAGGGTGGTGGAAACGGCCCTTCAAGTGCATGGGGGATATGGATACATCAAAGACTATCCCATCGAGCAGTTCTTGAGGGACATAAAGATCTCCTCCATATACGAGGGCACAAACGGAATCCAGGCCTTGGATCTAGTGGCCAGGAAACTGGGGATGGGCAAGGGAATGGTCTTCATGAGCTTCCTGGGAGAGGTGAGCCAGTTCCTCGAGAGGAGCAAGGGGCACGAGGCCCTGGCCAATGAGTTGTCTCTCCTCGAGCAGGCAAAGAACTCCGTTGCGGAAGTCGCGATGTTCTTCGCGACCAAAGCTAGGGAAGATCTATCGATTCCCGTGCTTTACGCCTGTCCCTTCTTGGAGCTTTTCGGGGACATGGTCGTGGGATGGCAACTCCTCTGGCAGGCGACCATTGCCCACACGAAACTCCAGAGATTGCTCGAGGAAAAGTCCATTGCGGAGGAAGCCAAGAGGGAATTTCTGGAGGAGAACAGAGAAGCTGCCTATTACGCTGGAAAGATCGCGGCTGCTCGTTTCTTCGCCAACACGTTCCTCACCCTGAGTCCAGCTAAGGCCAAGGCCATAAAGACAGCCGATAGGTCTCCCCTGGATATACCCGAAGCTGGCTTCGCCTACCTCTGAAGCCTCGAGCCCGAAAGGGCCCAGTAACTCCAGGGCGGGATCTGGCACACTCATTTCAAAAAGGTCCCGCCCTCTGCCCCTCCTCTATCCCCCTAAAAATCCGCACCTCGAGAGAGGTAACCTTCATGCTCTCTTATCCCGAGAGGGCCTTCGACTCATGCGGAGAAAGTGACAAGGGCCTCCTGGGAGTGTAAACTCAGAGGTGAGAACCCAAAAAGGGAGGGATGCCATGGGGAAAGAGGAAGGGAATGAGAGGAAGGAGGGAGTGGGTTCCAAAGAAGGGCGGGATCAGAGGAAGGCTCGACTCGTGGAGATGGAGTCTAGCCTGAGCCGCGCCATAGAGACCTCACCTGGGGATATCGAGCTGCGGCTCAGAAGGGCTGCCCTGAGGTTCGATCAGGGAAAGTATCAGGAAGCCGAGGAGGATTATACAGAGATCCTCTCTTCCCTTCCGGATCATCCCCAAGCCCTTTACAACAGGGGGGTCTGCAGGGCCAACATGGGTCTTTTGGAGCTAGCCATACAGGACTACACCCGAGCCATAGAGCTAAACCCCCATTGGGCCAATGCCTACGCCGTGAGAGGTCTCGCCCGCTTCTGCTTGGACCAGTACGACGAGGCCATAAGGGACCTGACTAGGGCGCTAGAGATCGAGCCCCAGATGGCAGATGCCCTTCATGCGAGAGGACATGCCCATCTGGTCTGCGGGGATTACCAACTCGCCCTGGAAGACTTCACGAGGGCGATGGAGTTAGCACCCAGATGGGTGGATCCCATCACATCCAGGGGCACCCTATTTCTCATTCTGGGAAAAGAAGAAGAGGCCCTGGCAGACCTCAATAGGGCCCTGGAGATGTGCCCTGATAGCGCGGATCTTCATCTTGCCAGGGGAACCGTGTTGGAGGCAAAGGGGGAATTGCAAGAGGCCTCCCA
>JAPWUY010000270.1 GCA_028275295.1 Thermodesulfobacteriota bacterium
TGGCAGGAATTGGGGCTCATGAAATCCATAGAGGCGGCCCCAGTCGATCTTTACAGGAGGAGCAAGAAGAGGCGCGTTGCGTGCGTTTCTTGCCCCCTAGGGGACAAGGACATCTTGGAGATCCCCGAAGGACCCCACAAGGGCGAGGTGATCTGGTCCACATCAGCTGTGAACCTGTTCACCCCGCTCGCTCTCGGCCTCAAGGATCCATGGGAGGCTTGCAAATGTGTGGCCTTGCTCGATGAGCTGGGCCTGGACATGTTCGAGTTCTTCTCGGTCCTGAGCTTCGCAAAAAGGCTTGTCCATGCCGCGGTCATACCCGAGGATCCCTCTGAACCCGAGATAGAGTTGAGCTCCCTTTCCTCCCTGGAGACTTGGGCGAGGAGAATAAGCGCGAGGGAGGGCCTCGGAAGGGTCTTAGCCAATGGCGTCCGGGGATTGTTGGAGGAATTCGGGGAGAAGGCCATGGAACACTGCCCTCCCCTGGTCAAGGGGATGGTCCCTTACGTGGGGCCAGAGGCCCCTCTCAAATGGAACCTCTTCGGCACTATGGAGCTAGGCCAACTGCTCGACCCCAGAGGCCCCCATGTGGCCACAAGCGGCTCACCCACTTATTTTGCCAAGAGGCCCCTCGAGGTGTTCCCCAAGCACTTGAAGAGGATGGGGGTTCCGGATAGCGCTCTCCGAGCCATACTCCCAGGCCTGGGCACAGAGGAAGCTGGGATTCGAGTGGGAAGGCTGCTCAAGCATTCCCACAGGTGGTTCACCATCCTAGCTTGTCTGGGAATATGTGCCAGGGCTCAGGTAAACCGCTTTTACAACGCCGAACTTTGCGCGAAGCTCTATAGCGCTGTCACAGGGTGGGATATGAGCCTGGATGAGCTCAGGCTCAGGGCTGACAGGGTCTGGACCCTCCTTCGATTGCTCAATGTGAGGGAGGGTCTCACCAGGGCAAAGGATTCTCCCCCCAGGGGATGGTTCGGCCCGGATGGATTCAGGGATTATCTTTCGGACAGACCGCTCAAGCCAGAGGAAGTGGAGGCCATGGTGGAGGATTATTACTCGGAGCAGGGTTGGGATCTCGAGACCGGAGTCCCTACCAGGGAGACCCTCACGAGATTAGGTCTGGGGGACCTTTGAGGAGGATCTGTGGCAGGTGAATTGGACGGTGTAAGGGTTCTCGACTTCTCCCGCTACGTTGCGGGGCCCTATGGGGGCATGATCCTGGCTGACTTGGGTGCAGAGGTCATAAGGGTTGAGCCACCAGGAGGCAGCGAGGACAGATCCCTGGGGCCCTTCCTCCCGGATGGAGAGTCAATACCCTATGGCCTGATCCTCGCCAGGAACAAAAAGAGCATAACCCTGGACCTCGGGCGACAAAGGGGGAGGGAGATCCTCGACCTCCTCATCTCCAAGGGAGATATCCTCATTCACAACTTCCCCCCATCCTCGATGGAGGCCTCCCTCCTGGACTACGGAAGGCTCGAGAAGATAAACCCTGGAATCGTAGTGGTATGGATCTCGGGATTCGGCCCCCAGGGACCCAGGAGCTCCGAGCCATGTTTCGACTCCATAGCCCAGGCCCTCTCGGGTGCCATGAGCTACTGCGGTTTTCCAGGGAATCCTCCTACCCGATCGGCCGTTCCATATGTGGATCTTGCCTCAGGGGTATTCGCAGCACTGGGGGCAATGGTGGCCCTCCGCCACAGGGAAAGGACGGGAAAGGGCCAATTGGTGGACGTGGCCCTTTTGGATACGGCCCTGTGCTTCGTTGCAGCTATGGGAGTTTTGGCCGAATGGGAGGTTCTAGGTTTCGAGAGGGAGGCCATAGGCAATTACAGCTTCCACACCTACGCCAATGCCTTCCAGGTCAAAGATGGCTGGGTGATGGTGAATGTCATAGGGAATGGGTGCTGGCGGAGGTTCACGAAAGCAGTGGGGATGGAAGATGTGGCATCGGATCCCAGGTTTTCCGACGACGAGACCAGGTTCCGCAATAGGGAACTCATAACAGCCATTGTGGCTCAGTGGATGGCCCAGAGGAGTGCCCAAGAGGTACTGGAGGTCCTCAAGGGGGCGAGGGTCCCCTGTGCCCAAGTGATGAGGGTATCTCAAGTGATGAGGGACCCACACCTCAGGGAGAGGAAGACAATTGCCGAGGTGGAGCACGGAAGATGGGGAAAAGTTCCTGTGCCAGGGCCAATTCCAAGGTTCTCCAGGATCCAAGAGAGAAGACCCCACCCAGGGCCTTCTCCGGGCCAGCATAACCGTGAGATTTACGGGGAGGTTCTGGGCCTTTCCGCCGAGGAGATGGAGGTTTTGAGAAGAGAGGGCGTAATATGAGGGATCATCCTGTATTTGCGCATGTTCTCTTGGCCTTTCAGGCTCGGGAAGGAGGAGTGAGGCATGGATGAGAGGAGGATTCCTGTACCAGGTTGGTCTACAGCAATAACCCAGGTGGGCTTCCACAAGATTCTCGTCAGGGGATATCCGCTAGAGGAGCTGATCCGTAACCTCTCCTTCCCAGAGGTCGTCTTTCTCACCATAAGAGGGGAGCTCCCCACAAAGGAGCAGGCAAGGGTTCTGGATGCTGCCCTCTGCGCCATAGTGGATCATGGCTTTTTCGCGCCCACAATAGTTGCAGCGAGAGTTGTGGCATCTGCCAATCCCCAGAGCATAGTTCCAGCAATGGCCAGCGGGATCCTCACAGTGGGCTCGGTGACCGTCTCCCCCCAAGAGACGGCTGAGCTCATACTAGAGGCCTCGAAGCTCATGAGGGAGGAGGGCCTCTCCATGGAGGAGACGGCGAGGAGGGTTGTAGAGGAGCTCAGGTCCAAGGGAAGGAGGATCCCTGGCCTCGGGCATCCCCTTCACCCGGATGAGGACCCGAGGGCCTCGGCCTTGAAGGAGGTGGCTGTGAAGAATGGCCTTTGGGGTCAGAGCTCCATGCTCTACGAGGAGATTCACAAGGCGTTCGTGGAGATATCGGGGAGATTTCTCCCCATCAACATAGATGGAATGCTGGGCTGTGTGCTCACGGAACTCGGCTTCGAGCCCAAGGAGATGGCTGGAATTGCAGCCATATCCTTCATGCCTCGCATAATAGCCCATGCTGTGGAAGAAAGCCGGGACATAAAGCTCCGAGTGGTCGAGGGCGATTATACGGGAGTGAGCGAGAGACACTTGCCCCCGGATTTCATCCGGAGATGATTCCCTTTCTTTGGAGGGCTCCCATGAAATATTACGAGGACTTCGAAGTGGGAGATAGGATCGCCACGCGAGCCAGGACAGTCACCGAGGCAGACATAGTCTTCTTCGCCTCTTTGAGTGGGGACTGGTATCCCCTCCACACCGATATCGAATATGCCAAAAAAAGCCCCTTTGGGGAGAGAATTGCCCATGGATTTCTGGTCCTGTCCATTGCATCGGGCCTCATTCCCCTCTCGGAGATGGCCATAGTGGCATTCTATGGCATGGATGGGGTGAGGTTCCTGAGACCGACAAAGATATGGGACACCATCAAGGTGGAGTTGGAAGTTGTGGAAAAGAGGGAAAGGGACGAGAAAACCGGGATCGTGGCCTTCAAGGAGACCATAAGGAACCAGAGGGAGGAGGAGGTTGCGGTGGGGGTTATGAGGCTCGTCCTGTCCCGAAAAGACTAGAGGGTCCGAGCCTGAAAGGTGAATCTGGGGAAGATCCCTGTAAAGGCCCTTCTCAGAGGGCCCTCTCTTGCCTGTAGTACCACTGGAGTTGTCCGGGGGTGCTCTCCTCGTCTAGATTTTCCTGGGCCACGAGCTCCTTTCCCTTTGCCGGTGGAAGGACTTCCTTTAGTTTCCATGTACGATCGAGCCTCCCAAATGTCCAGTACTCCTCGAAAGGGGCGACATAGGCCTCTTGGCTTATGACCTTTTCCCCCTTTCGAACTATCCTCTGAGCGTGAGCATCTATGCGGACAGTGAAATCGTCCTTGGAGGAGTCCCGGAAGTTTCTCACCAAGAGGAGGGTCACCTTGCGCACACAGAGGTTTCGCATCTCGAGGGTAAGCCCCTGAGCCCTCCACTTTTCCATCTGCTCCCTCAGATCTCGGGCTAGGTCCGGGAACAGGTCTCCTTCGGGCAATCTTGCAGGATCTCCGGATTCTCTTGCCAGATAAAGGGCCATGAAGACCT
>JAPWUY010000271.1 GCA_028275295.1 Thermodesulfobacteriota bacterium
TAGTCTGCAGGAACATGGAAGAGGCCTTGGAGATCGCATCCAGGGTGGCTCCAGAGCATCTCGAGCTCCTCATGGAGAGGCCCATGGAGATCCTTTCGAAGGTTCGCAATGCAGGAGCTGTGTTCCTGGGCATGTGGTCCACAGAGCCTTTTGGGGACTATGTTGCTGGGCCGAGTCATGTGCTACCAACAGGTGGGACAGCCCGTTTCGCATCGCCTCTGGGAGTGGAAGATTTCCTGAAGAGGACGAGTGTCATAGGGTTGGACAGGGAAGGAGTGCTGGAGCTGGGAGGCGATGTGATATCCCTGGCAGAGCTGGAAGGGCTGGAAGCTCATGCCAGGGCCGTCAGGGTGCGCCTGGATTCCCTCTCGGAGCTGGGTCCTCGATGATCCCTGGAGGATACCTCCTAGCCGACATCGTGTCTGGCCTCCTGGGACCGTCCATGGATTGGAAGGCATTTCCCGGACATCTCGATCCCTTGCGTGAGGGCTTCTCGCCAAGAGGCTTCTCCTCTCGAGATATCCTCAACTCGGAGTATCGCTGAAAGAAGCCCCCCTTCCTTTCTACCTCCCCGATGGCGCCATAATGACTTTGAGTCTGTAGAGTCTTTTGCCCTTTTCCGGGACTATCTTGTAAGCCCTCTTTCCTCTCATCTTGAATTCCTTGGGGCCCTTTTGGGGATCAACGAGCTTCGCCTCTATCCCCTTGGGCAAGCTCTTGAGACCCTGCCACGAGAGAACCAAGGACTTCGTCCACCCTTCTGGCACCTCTATGACCAAGGGAAATTCTATGGCCTCTCCTCTCCAGGGTCGGAAGTCCACAGCGTAATTCCCCGGTCTCGATTCCCAGTCACTGTTGTCAACGTAAATGCGAACCATGTCTTCTGAAACTGGAGGTGGGGCTTGGCAGTCCAAGTGGTCAGAAGCGGAAGAGGCCTCTGGATCCAGCCCCAAGAAGATGCTCCTATCGACCTTGTTCCCGTACTTGAGGCTCAAAGAGATGCCCGTTTTCCCAGAGGAATCTCGAGCCTTTGGCTCTGCCAATGCATGGGGGGCGGAGCCCACTATCAGTGCGACTTTTTCCCCAGACACATTGTTCACCCAATATCCACCCCAAGGAACGAGGGAATCCCTCAACTCGTAAACCCCCTCCCTGTAAGCCCAAAGGGCGTTCTCCACCCATTTGTTGGAGGAACTGGAGATAGGGCTCGCCTCCCTTCCCCTCCCTGGATAAACCAGAGTTTGGCTCCATGCTGTGGGACCTTCGGGGAAAGGACACCCTATCTGGTTCCACCCTGGCTCGAGAAGGATAGCGTAGTCCGTTCCATACGGAATTGTATTGCCTGCAATTGTGAGGGTCTTCGGTCTGGCGGAGATGTGCCAGTAGCCTATGCCCAGATCCACCTGGGGAATGGCTGGGTATTCGGCGTAGCCCCCGAATGCGTTGTCCCATCTAAAGAGCCTCAAGACGGTCGGGTCGTAATGGTCCTCCCCTCCAAAGACATGGAGAGGGTCCCCGTTGGCAGGGAGCACGGGAGCTGAGACCATCAAGTAATCTTCCAGGGTTCCCCCCCCTGGCAGAGCGGCGCTCTTCTCCACGGTATCGGTAGAGACAAATTGCGCGATTATGTCCTTGTCTCGATCCATCAAGACAGAGATGGAGGGGGAAGTCCCCTGGGCATCCCACTGCCAGCCCCGAAACACGAATCCGTGAGAGGCCACAGCAGTCAGGATCACCTCCGTCCCAGGAAGGTAAGTCCCACCAGGTGGGTTCATGATCACCTCCCCTCCTCCCGAGGGGCTTCGGATGACCTTGAGGGAGAATCCCTCTTGGAATCTGGCTGTGACCCCTTTAGGGCCAGTGACAGTGACGCTGCACTGATCCTCAGTGGCTCCATCGCACCCCTCCCACCCCAAGAAAACGTATCCAGGTGAAGGAAGAGCCCTGAGGGAGACCTCTGTGCCGTATGGGTAAGGAGCAGTGCAATTTTCCGGGCAATCTATCCCTGGCGGATCACTCGTCACGGTTCCTCCCCCGGGAGGAAGGACGCTCACAGAGACCTCGTAATTCTCCAAGTCGAATGAGACGAGGGCATTTTTATCTCCATCCAAGCTGGAGAAGGTGCAAGTCGCGAGCCCGCTTCCGTTTCCCGAAACCGTCCCCCCCGGACAACTCGACCAACAGGCTGTCGAATGGGGCCCCGCCTGGGCACTGAGAACAACAGTGCTTCCTCCCTCGAAGCTGGAGGCTGCGGAACTCGAAGCAGGATAGCTGAGATTTATCCCTGCCGGAGTGGAGGTGACCGTCCCAGAGCCCGAGCCCTGGGCAGTGACAGAAATGGTATACCAGGTGACGGCGAGGTCAAACCTGGCGATGCAACTTACGTGGAAAGATGTGTAATTGACATCACAGCTCGGGGAGGTGCCACAAGAGCTACAATGTCCACCCCACGAGGAAAATGTCGATCCAGGAGAAGGGATAGCGACGAGTGTGGTGGAGCACAGGTCCGGGTTACTACAAGATACGTCACATGTGGGCGGACAAGTTTGCGGGCCCCCTTCGGTGGAAAACTGAATAGTACCCATCCCAGTCCCACTTATTGACAAATCCAACGACCCATACCCATACTGGGCCGATGCCGTGCTAGCCAGAAGGACGAGGCCCAGTGCAATGGGGGCCACGATCAATTGCGGAATCCTTTTCGCGAGCATTTTCTCCCCCTCACCTCACTTGGGTGGCGGTGGTGGAGGTGGAAGGGGTGGGCGAGAGGGAGGTGTGGCCCCTTCCCCACCGCCTGTAGGAGGAGGTGGGGTCTCAGGCGGACCTGGAGCTGTTGGGACACCAATAGTGAAACCGGGCCATTCCCCTTGAGCCCCTGGGAGCAACTGAACATGGGTTCCGCTCATGGCCTTGTTTCGCTCCTCCCTCGTCGCCTCTCTCGGATCCTTGGGAGGCTGGCCCTCCACCACCTCGATTATCATCCCAGCCCCCAAGATCTTGGTCACACCTTGGGCTGTGACATAGAGCTCCCCCTCGAGGACAAAGACCCAAGTAGTGAGCTTGCCCGTAGAGGGATCTGTCTCGGTCCAAACGACCATGGAGGTCCCTCTCACCCCTGCAACAGCTGTCCTCGTCTCCACCTCATAGCGACCCTTGTATCCGAGAACCCTGGCAACTATGACCTTCACCTTCCCCCTGAGGAGGCTCAAAACACCTTCCCTCTCTTTGGCCTTGTGATCCAAAAGATAGCGCTTGAGGGAGAGCTCCGTCTCTTGGGAAACGGTCACAAGGGAATCATCTATCATGAGAAGCTTTGCCCTGGAGTCAGCCCCTGTCCTCACGGTATCCCCCAGGTACACCAGTGTCCCAACAGTCGCAAGCCTCTCCCCCCCTGTCTCTGGAACGAGAAAGACCTTTCCCTCTACTGCCACAAATTTCCCTACAGGCTCCTTGGTCTCGGATATGGCAAGGGCTGGTGCGAGGAGAAAAGACCAGATGGCAGCCATCAAGAAAAGGATCGATCTTGTCAATTGAATCCTCCCTTCAATCCTCGAAAGGCTCAAGTCCTCAAGGATATCCCACACGCACCCAAGTCCTGTTATTCCCTGTTGGAGAAAAGCAAATCCTTAGGTCGGCTCCTCTTGTACCACCCACTTTTTCCGATGTCAATCGTTTTGTGGTCGAAGAAAAACGAGTCTCCCAAGAAGGAAACCTCCCCTATTGCCTAAAGCCGTTTCATGGTCCGTATATCAGCTCCAGGATCACCTCACCCACTTCCTTGAGGCTTGTGGGCGAGCACTTCTCGGGTGTGTCTTCCACGGTGTGCCAATAGGGGTAGTCCATGTCTATGAGGTTCACAACGGGGATCCCCTTTTCGAGAAAAGGCACATGGTCATCGAAAATGGGCTCGCCTGGTTCGTCTGAGAAGACAGTCGATCTCCTCTTCCTGGCAATGGCCCAAATTCTGTCCACTAGGTGGCGTGCCCGAGTGGCTGAGATGGCCTCTCTCTTTATCATCAAGCCCCTCTTCCCCACCATGTCCACGAGAATGCCCCAAGAAGGCCTGAAATCAGGGTTTTCCTGCACGAACCGGCTCGATCCTATGCAAAAGGGGTCCCTGAGAAGGCTGTTTGGGGGAAGATCTCCCATATCCTCCA
>JAPWUY010000272.1 GCA_028275295.1 Thermodesulfobacteriota bacterium
CGTCTTCCCAAAGGATCCCCACTCCATCCAGACTGTGTCGAGGCAGTGAGGGAAGCCGCATCCCTGTGCGAGGCCCTGGGACACACAGTGGAGGAAGACTCTCCAGAGATCAATTTCGACCTCATGAACGCCTCCTTCATGGTTGTGTGGTCATCGGGATGTGCATCCACCCTGGAGGCCATAGCTAGGATGAAGGGGAGAACCCTTTGTCCAGATGATCTTGAGCCCACGACATGGGTTCTCTACGAGATAGGTAGAAAACATCTGGCCTCGGATTACCTTTTGGCAGTTCAAGCCCTACAGGCCATATCGAGGCAGGTGGCGAGATTCTTCCAGAGATACGATATCTGGATCACCCCGACCCTGGCTGAGCCTCCTGTTCCTTTGGGAAGCTTCGAGCCAACCGAGGAAGATCCCCTCAATGGTCTGAGGAGGGCTGCCCAGTTCGTTCCTTTCACCCCGATATGCAACATCACGGGCCAGCCGGCAATGTCCGTGCCCATTCACTGGAACAAGGAGGGATTGCCCATTGGGGTCCATCTCGTGGCAAGGTTCGGAGAGGAGGGGACTCTTTTCCGGCTAGCATCCCAGATCGAGGCCGCAAGACCATGGGCCCATAGGAGACCGACATTGTGAGAGAAGGGCTCCCCTTCTCGCCTCATCCTGAGTTGGCTCTTTTCTCCTTTATGGCAGCGAGGACCCTTTCGGGGGTCATGGGGAGTTCCCTCAACCTCACACCCACTGCGTCCCATATGGCGTTGGCTATGGCTGGAGCTGTGGGGACGCACCCCGGCTCCCCTATTCCCTTGGCACCAAAGGGACCGTCCTTGTCCATGGTCTCCACAATGTACGTCTCTATGGGCACTGCATCCTTTGCGGTGAGGATCTTGTAGTCCCTGAAATTGGGGTTCATCACCTCGCCCTTTTCCAGGATGAGCTGCTCGGTCAGGGCATATCCTATGCCCATAAGGGCTCCTCCGTAGACCTGACCCTCGAGGAGAAGGGGATTTATTGCCCTTCCCACGTCATGGGCAGCCACGTACTTCAGGACCTTGACCTTCCCCGTCTCCTCGTCCACCTTGACCCGCACTCCATGGGCGCCGAAGGTGTAAGTCATGGAGAGGTTTCCCCTGAAGGACTTGTCCAGATTCTCGTTTGCCGGATCGTAGAAGAAATCCGCCATGAGCATTTGGCCCCCTTGACTGAAATGGGCCTTCCTCAGAATCTTTCCTATCTCGAGGCGCTTTTCCGGAGCATCCTTGCAGAATACCTCTCCGTCCTTGATGCTGAGCATCTCTGGAGGCTCACCCATTTGCCTCGAGGCCAGTTCCAAAAGCCTCTCCTTTATCTTCCTCGCTGCACCCAAGGCGGAATTGCAGGCCACAAAAGTCGTTCGGCTGGCATGGGCCCCCACGTCCCATGGGCATACGTCGGTATCGGTGTGAATGACCTTGACGTCCTCTATCCTCACACCGAGCTCTTCCGCCACGACCTGGGCTATGACAGTGTCGGCGCCCTGGCCCATGTCAGTGGCCCCGGTGAAGACGTCCACTTTGCCGAAATCGTCCATCTTCATGATGGTCCCACATCCATCGGATTTGTAAACCCTGGCTCCACCTCCCACGTGAATCAGACAGGCAATTCCGACTCCCTCTCCCTTCTCCTTGGGTCCTCCCCAATCCAGTCTCCTTCTCACCTCTTCTATGCACTCCTTGAGGCCGCAGGTGGTTATCCTGAAACCCTGGGGGGTTACCTCCCCTGGCCCATTGGCATTCAGGAGCCTGAACTCCACCCTGTCCATTCCCATCTCCTGAGCTAGACGGTCCATCGAGCTCTCTATGGCGAAGGTGGCCTGAGGGTTGCCGTATCCCCTCATGGCCTGGGAGTAGGTGTTGTTCGTGTAGACACAGATGGCCTCATAGCGGACATTGGGGACTCGGTAAAGGGAGGAGATGGGCATCATCATCACAGAAGGTGTGGTGGCGCCCCAGGAAGTGTACGCGCCATTGTCCAGGATCATCCTCACATCCCTGAAGAGAAGCCTTCCGTTCTCGTCGCACCCCTGGGATATGTCTATTATTGCAGGCTGCCTTCCGGAGGTGGCCACGAACTCCTCCTTCCTGTCAAAGACAATCCTCACTGGCTTCCCAGTAGCGTGGGCTAGAAGGATAGCGATGTACTCGTAAGGATAGGTGTCGAGCTTGCTTCCGAAGGCCCCCCCTATGCACGCCTTTATTATCCTCACCCTCTTTCCCTTGAGCCCCATGGCCTCGAGGGCCTCCAAATAGTCCCTCTGGGCCAAGGAAGGTATCTGGGTATTGCTGTACACGGTCAGGTTCTGGGAGGCATCGAACATGGCGATGCATCCACTCGTTGCCATGCAGCAGTGGGTCACCCAGGTGACCCTGAGCCTGTCCTCCACAACGTATTTCGCTTTTCTCCTCGCTTCCTCCACGTCTCCAAAATGCATCTTCCAGGGGAGCTTCAAGATATTGCTCCGGTTCTCCTCGTGAACGAGGGGAGCTCCCTCCTTCATTGCCTCCTCTGGGTCGAATACAGCTGGAAGGGCCTCGTAGTGGACCTGGATGAGGTCCAGTGCTTCTTGGGCAATATCCGGATCTATGGCCGCAACTGCAGCCACCTCATCCCTGTACGACCTCACCTTCCCTCCTTTGAGGGGGGTGTTGTCTTTGTAAAATCCGAATTTGAATGGCGGAATGTCCTGGGCCGTGAGCACAGCTCGCACCCCTGGGAGTTTCTTGGCCTTGGAGACATCTATGTGGGCTATTCGAGCATGGGGGTACTTGCTGTAGAGGATCTTGCCATATAGCATCCCTGGAATGCGAATATCGTGGATGTAAAGGGCTCTACCCGTTGCCTTATCCACTGCATCGAGCTTGGGAATGGGCTTTCCTACAACACAGAGTTCTTCCATGGTCCTCGCTCCAAGAAAACCGGGTGGCGCTCATCACCCTTTTTTCAATCGGTCCTTCGGGGAAAGACCTCTATGGGCTCCTGGGAGATCCTCCTTGCGGCATCGGCCACTGCCCTGAATATTTGGAGATATCCAGTACATCTGCACAGGTTTCCTGCCAGTGCGTGACGGATCTCCTCCTCTGTGGGATTGGGGTTCTCGTCCAGGAGGGCTTTTGCCGAGAGAATCATTCCTGGTGTGCAGAATCCGCACTGTATGGCCCCATTTTCTATGAAGGCCCTCTGAAGAGGGTGGAGGGTGCCATCAGGGGCTGCTAGGCCCTCTATGGTCAGGACCTCCTTGCCATCCAGATCAGCTGCGAGGAAGAGGCAGGAATTCACTGCCATTCCATCCACGAGAACAGTGCACGCTCCACACTCACCGCTTCCGCATCCCTCCTTCGTGCCCGTGAGGCCGAGCTCTTCCCTGAGCAAATGAAGGAGGGTCCAGTGATCCTCCACTTCCATCTCCACGAGCTCGCCATTCAAGAGGAAACTTATTCTCCTTGCCATTTTCAACCTCGCATCTCACCTAGACTTGAACCGTCTTCGGGCTCTCTTGGTGATTGGTCATCCCTCTGCCTTCTTCGCCCTCTCCAGGGCCTTGAGGCCCATCCTCTTCACCAGAACCCTCACTAGCTCCCTCCTGTACCAAGCAGCTCCCCTCACGCTGTCCCTCACCTTGGACTCCTCAGCTGCTATCCTTCCAGCCTCATCGAGGGTCTTCTCGTTTATCTCCTTCCCTTCCAGGAACTTCTCCGCCTGAAATGCCCTCATGGGGGTAGGGGCAGCAACCCCCAATGCTATGGCCGCCCTGGCGCACACATCCCCCTCGGCCTCCAGCTCAACCACCACTCCCACCCCCACGATGGGAAGCTCCATGGCCTCCCTCCGGCCAAATTTTATGTAGGCGCCTCCTGATCTGGAATTTCGCGGGGGGATAATGATCTCTGTGAGCACTTCTCCCCTCTCCAGGACCGTCTGCCCCGGCCCCAGAAAAAAGTGAAGGAGCTCCATCTCCCTCTCCCCCTTGGGGCCATGGATCCTCACCCTCGCATCCAAGGCTACGAGGGGTATGGCACCGTCTGCCGATGGAACGGCATTCACCAGATTGCCTCCTATTGTGGCCACGTTCCTTATCTGCACCGATCCTATGTTGGATACCGCATCATG
>JAPWUY010000273.1 GCA_028275295.1 Thermodesulfobacteriota bacterium
AGGCTCTGGGAGAAAATAACTAGAGCCTGCCCCACTGGAGCCTCCCTCACATAAAATGCGAGAAACCAGATGAGACTTGGGAAGGCAAATCCCCTAGGGAGGCCTCCTGATGAGTCATATAGGCTGTAGAAAAGAAACAGGAAAAGGGAAAAGGCCCTCCCTTCTTTTCCTATTTCGAGCCCTCTCAAGAGGGCTTCGAGTCCCATGAGAGACACAATGAGGAGGACAAGGGTCAGAAACTGGCTCAAAGGCAGGGGATCGAGGATTTCGACCCCGAGCCTGTACACTGCCTTGTATCCCAGAGGGGCTATAGCTGTGGATGAGATGAACTCCGTGAGGAGGTCTTCTCGAAAGAGCTCTGGGTCTTTGAAACGGGCCGTCCAGTACACGTGCTGGCGAGCGTCGTCATCCAGTACGAGTAGATCGACCCCCGGCGGATGATATCTCACCCACCAGACGAAGACGGCCAGGGCCAAGATGCCCCATAGCCTCCTGTCCAAGTGCAAGTAGCCCATCCTCGAGTCCCCTAGGAGAGATCGACCCCCTTTGTGTGCCCGGGGGAGGACTTTCCTCATCGCATCCTGTAAAAGATACCCCTCTTCAAGGGGATTCTCCAAGGCCTATTCCTTGAGAAGCTCGAGCCCCGAAGCCCCGCACGGATCCGCATACTCCGTTTCAAGCTGATACCCGATCCCGGGCCTTTAACCAGAGGGCTTCTCGGTATGGACCGTATCGTCCAAACAATCTCGGGTTCACCTTCTGGGCAGAGGGATCCATCTAGTCCCAGAAGATGTGTCCACTGGCTGGATTCCCCTGGAGAGGAGCTCTCTGCGGATCCTATCCGCCTCGGCCCAATCCTTTCTTGATCTGGCCCTTTCCCTCTCCTCCATGAGCGCCAAGATCTCATGGTCCAGTGATAGCTCCATTCCCATATCCATGACATCCACTACCTCATTTAGCTTTGCTAGCGCTTCCAAGGCCTTCTCAGCGCCCTCTTTGCCCAAAGACCCACTGTCCAAAGAAAGATTGAGCCCTTTTACCAGCTTAAAAAGGCATGCCAAGGCCAAGGAGATGTTGAGATCATCGTCCATTGCCTCCTCGAAACCCTGGAGTGTCTCTCGGATCATCTCGCTGGGATCCTGGGTTGTGGGCCCCAGGGCCATTTTCAATCGACCCACAAGCCTGTCCAGCCTCTCCAGAGATCTTCTGGCTGCGAGGAGTGCTTGGGGTGAGATGCGAACTGGCTTCCTGTAGTGAGTCGAGAGCAAGAGGTACCTGATTTCCCTCCCATGGAACCCCTTCTGGAGGAGTTCGGAGAGGCTGAGAGGCTCTTGGGCCTTCTGTCCCCCTCCGATGCCATTGGCCATCACACCTGCACAGTGGATCCAGTAGCGAGCGAGGGGTTTGCCCGTCAGGGACTCGCAAATAGCTATCTCGTTTTCATGGTGGGGGAAGATGAGACCGCTTGTGCTCGTGTGTATGTCTATGGTGTCGCCCAGGATGGCCCTTATCATGGCCGCACACTCTATGTGCCAACCAGGCCTCGCCTGGCCCCATGGGGTCGAAAAGGTGATGCCCTTCTTGAGCTCCCAGAGGGTCGAGCGCTTGAAGAGGGTGAAGTCCCGTGGGTTGTCCTTTTCGTAGTCATCGAGATCCACCGTCAGCCCCACTTTGATCTTCCGCAGGTCTATTCTCGACAACCTCCCATACCGGGGAAACTTCGAGATGTCGAAGTAAAGGGACCCGTGCTTCTCGTAAGCCACACCCTTCTCTTGAAGTTCCACCCCCATATCCACCATCTTCTCCACGTAATTGCTGGCCCTGGGATAGACATCGGCCCTCTCAATCCTCAACAGGTCCATATCCTCCATGAAGCTCCTGATGTGGGTCTCGGTAAAATCCTCGAGGCTCATTCCCGCCTTTTCAGCCCCGTTTATTGTCCTGTCGTCCAGGTCAGTGATGTTCATCACATGAACTACCTGGAATCCTTTGTATCTCAGGTATCTCTTGAGCAAGTCAGCCACGATGGCCCTCCTCCAAAAGGCCATGTCCGGCCTTCTGTCCACTGTGGGCCCGCACGAATACATCTTGACTCGTCCAGCCTCTATGGGCTCGAAGTTGTCCTTCCTCCGAGTCATGGTGTTGTAAAGGCGGAAGGTGGGGACCTCTCTCGGGACGAAGAGGGAGGTGCTCAGATAGCGCTCTCCGCCATCGGGAAATATCACCACTATTGTCCCCTCTTCCAAGGTTCTAGCCAACTTCAAGGCAGCGGCCATGGCTGCCCCAGAGCTCATGCCAACGAAGATTCCCTCCTCCTTGGCGAGTCTCCTCGCCATCTCGAAGGCTTCCTCGTCCTCGATCGGGAGCTTGAGGTCTATTCTCTCCTTCTCGAAGATGCCAGGGACATAGGACTCCCTCAGATTCTTCAGTCCCTGTATCTTGTGGCCAGGGAGTGGCTCAGCGGCAATTATCTGGACCCGGGGATTGAGTTCCTTGAGCCTCCTGGAGATTCCCATGAGCGTCCCGGTTGTCCCAATTGCCGCCACCACGTGAGTCACCCTGCCTTGGGTGTCCCTCCAGATCTCCTCCGCGGTGCCGAGATAGTGGGCCTTCCAATTGTCCGGGTTGTTGAACTGATCGGGCACGTAGAATCTGCTAGGCTCCTCCCTCGCCATGCTGTATGCCCTCTCTATGGCGCCATCTGTCCCTCTCTCAGCAGGGGTGAGGATGATATCGGCCCCCAAGGCCCTGAGAATCCTTCTCCTCTCCACACTCACCCCTTCGGACATGACCAGGCTCAGCTTGTAGCCCTTGACCGCGCAAACTATGGCAAGACCGATCCCAGTGTTTCCGCTCGTGGCCTCGAGAACGGTCATACCTGGTTTGAGTTCGCCCCTTTCCTCGGCTCCCTCTATCATGGCCAGGGCCACCCTGTCCTTGACAGATCCCCCTGGATTTCTGGACTCTATCTTCGCTAAGATTCTGACCTTTCTAGCCCTGTGAATCTTGCCTATCTCCACAAGTGGGGTGTTGCCAATGAGTCCCAGAATTCCCGGCCGCGATTTCTCCATCCCCCTCTTCTCCCCGAAAAAAATCTCAATGGGAATTATGCACTAGCGGTTTCCCTTAGCCAACCCTGGCCCCAGCGGGAGCAAACCAAAGGCATCGGAGAGTGTGGGACAAGAGATGGCTCGGCAGGAGGGAGCGGGGCGCATTGACACATGTGAGGGATTCCAATTAAAGTAAAGACTTTCGATGGGTCGAGCTACAGGTCGGAAACCGTGTCCCGGTAAATGGAGGTGAAATGAGGGTTCTCATTGCAGGAGTGGACGGATATCTGGGGTGGTCTCTCGCCATGTATCTGGCTGCCAGAGGTCACGAGGTTTACGGATTGGACAATTACATGAGGAGGGATTGGGTCGCGGAGGTGGGGTCGCAGTCAGCCACTCCCATAAGGAGGATGACCGAGAGGCTCGAGGCCTTCAGAGATAGATTCGGGACGAACCTCAACTTCCGCAGGGGAGATCTCAGGGACTACAACTTCGTCTGGAATGTGTTCAGGACATTCGAGCCCGAGGCCGTGGTGCATCTGGCCGAGATGCCCTCTGCACCTTACAGCATGATGGACGTGCATCACGCTGTATTCACTCAGACCAACAATATAGTGGGCACCCTGCACATACTCCACGCCATGAGGGATATCTGCCCGGATGCCCACCTGGTGAAGCTGGGGACAATGGGCGAATATGGGACACCGGAGATCGACATCCCAGAGGGATTCTTCACCATAGAGTTCAGAGGACGTAAGGCCACCCTCCCCTTTCCCAGACAGGCCTCTAGCTGGTATCACCAGAGCAAGGTGCACGATAGCCACAACGTGATGATGGCTTGTCAGCTCTGGGGGTTGAGATCAACGGACATAATGCAGGGAGTTGTGTACGGAACCCGAATAGACGAGATGGGAGATGACGAGAGGCTGTTCACAAGATTCGATTTCGACCAGTGTTTTGGCACGGCCATCAATAGGTTCTGTGCTCAGGCCGTAATAGGCCATCCCCTCTCGCCTTATGGAAAAGGGCACCAGAAAAGGGGATTCCTGCCCCTTAGGGACTCCATGCAGTGCCTGACCATCGCCCTCGAGAATC
>JAPWUY010000274.1 GCA_028275295.1 Thermodesulfobacteriota bacterium
GTGCGAGATCCAGGCCAGGAGGGATGGGAATGATCATCCCCTTTGGGACGACAAGGTACTGGCCGAAGGCCCCCGGAAGCTCCCCCAGGCCTATGGCCAGCCTTTTGGGGCAGAGGTTCTCTTGTCCTCTTCTGCAAGGCGGACACCGTCCACATCCTATGGGCCTCACTATGACTCCTTGGCCCGGGAAAAGCCCCTCGACTCCCTCCCCGAGTTCTTCTACCTCGCCACTCATCTCATGGCCGAGTATGGTCCCATCCTTGAGCCTTCCCGATGAGACGAGAAAGAGATCGGAGCCACATATGGAAGCATACCTCACCTTGACCCTCACCTGGCCTGGGCCTGGCTGGGGAGTGGGGAGTTCCTCTATTCCAAGTTCACCTCGGCGAAAGACCGCCGCGAGCATTTGCTTTTTCTCTCCCGTTCAGAGGATCATGAGCTGGCCGCCTGTCAGGTTTATGGCTTGACCTGTCATGTAGGAAGCCCTTTCGGAGACCAGAAAGCCCACAAGCTCGGCCACATCCCTGGGTCTCCCCAGTCTGGCGAGGGGAATCTGGGAGATCTTCTCTCTTCTCACCTGCTCGAGCTCTTTGCCCAGGACTTTGGCCTCGAGCTCCCAACTCCAGCGTTCCAAGGGAGTGTCTATCTGGGCGGGGCACACTGCGTTGACTCGGATCCCATACGGTGCAAGCTCCAGGGCTTGAACTCTCGTGAACATTATCACCGCTGCCTTGGCAACGCAGTAGGCTCCTGCAAAGGGCCTCGGGACCTTTCCAGCCTTGGATGCCATATTCACTATGGAGCCCCCTTTTCCCCGCTCGATCATCCCGGGCACAACGGCCTTGGAGACCAAAAAAGTTCCGTGAAGATTGATCTCGAGGGTCTTTCTCCAAGCCCCTTCGTCCATCGCGTGAAGAGGCCCAGGCGACGGGGCACCCCCAGCATTGTTGACCAAGATATCTATGGGGCCTAGCTCTTCCAGGACCCTCTTTACCATGTCAGCCACGGATTCCATGGATGTGACATCGGCCTTCACAGCCAAAGTGGGCACACCCAGGGCCCGAAGCTCCCGGGCACGTTCCTCGAGGTCCTGGTAAGTGGGAAGGCTATAGTAGCCCGGAGTCTCCAGATCCCGGCAAAGATCCGTCAAGGCAACAGCGGCTCCCATCTCTGCCAGAACTCTCGCAATCGCAAATCCTATACCTTCTTTGCTCCCTGCTCCTGTAACGAGAGCTACCTTGCCTTGGAGCTCGCCCATGTGTCTTTCTCCCCTTGTTTCTAAAGCCCTGTCCTTGCAGCCGAAGAGATCCTCGATTCCTGTGAGCCGAGTCCCTTGGAAGCGAGTTGCGGGGGTGAATTTTACCAGGGTGACATGCCCAAGGCAATGGGGGGTTTTGGATCATTTGGAGAGGGGTCTTTTCCCGGTAAGAGAGAGGGAGAAAAACCCGTTTCAATGGTAGTGGGGAGCCATAGCGACCGAGAGGGGCACACCTCGAGCGTGGTCTTCCTCAAGGACAATAACTGGAAGCGTGCCGAGGAGGCAGTTTTTTTGGAAGGCGGTTTTTCGGGGGATGCGTTCCAGAGCACGGGAGATGAAAGGCCGGATGCAAGCCAGGGTGTGTGACCGTAACGGAAAGGTGCGCCAAAGGCCGGTTGCCAAAAGGGGGCGATGTTGGGGTTAGCGTGATGGTTTCGTAGCGGGCGTGCGGAGCCCGCCCCTCCAGGGGTGGACAGTCCGAGCTAGGATGGCCTTGCGGGGAAGTACTGGAGATGACGCGAGAAACGATTTTCTCGGAGGGGCGCGGTCTCCGCGCCTGCGTGGAAAAGCCGGGCGCAGGCCGAGGCATAACATAATCATTGGGGGCAAACGAAGGGCCGGTGGCCGAACGGGGCCATGCCTCAGTGAAGCGCGAGTCATCCGTACGGGCGTGCGGAGCCCGCCCCTCCAGGGGTGGACAGTCCGAGCTAGGATGGCCTTGCGGAGGAAGGCCCGGGGATGGCGCGAGAGGTGGTTTTCTCGGAGGGGCGCGGTCTCCGCGCCCGCATGGCAAGGCCGGACTAGCGCCGAGGCATTCCGTTTCGACCACATCCGTTAACGATGGCCCGGTGGCCTAGCGGGGACATGGTTGGATGAAGCCAATGGCGTCGTCGCGGGCGTGCGGAGCCCGCCCCTCCAGGGGTGGACAGTCCGAGCTAGGATGGCCTTGCGGAGAAGTGCTGGAGATGACGCGAGAGGCGTTTTTCTCGGAGGGGCGCACTCTGTGCGTCCGCGTTGCGAGGCCGGACGCAAGGCGAGGCATAACATAATCATCGGGGGCAAAGGAACGCCCGGTGGCCTAATGGGACCATCCCTCGGTGAAAGCGAAGTCTCGCTAACGGGCGTGCGGAGCCCGCCCCTCCAGGGGTGGACAGTCCGAGCTAGGATGGCCTTGCGGGGAAGTGCTGGAGATGACGCGAGAGGCGATTTTCTCGGAGGGGCGCGGTCTCCGCGCCCGGGTGGCAAGGCCGGACGCAAGCCACGGCAAGGTCCAAAAGCCGTCGTTCTCTCGGAGGCAAGCGAGGCCTCTTGACACCTAGGGCCCCTCAGTATGGGGGGTTATGATCGGTGCTAAAAAAGAAGAAGGCTATGGGAATCTCGGAACAAGAAAGAGGGGCGGAGCTCTCGCCCCCCTCATCTCATTGAGCCTTCCGGGTGGTCCCCACCCTCCCATCAGGCCGCTTTTACTTGGATCTTGGTTGGCACGTACTCGGGACTCTTGGGAAGCCTTATCCTGAGTACCCCCTTGTCGTAACTAGCCTCTGCCTCATCGGCCCTTACCTCCGTAGGGAGCCTCAGAGATCGGCAGAAGGAGCCATAGAACCTCTCCACCCTGCGGAAGTTCTCGTCCTTCTCCTCCCTTTCTTGCCTTCGCTCCCCACGGATAGTGAGGAGATCCCTATTGACCGTTACCTCTATCTCCTTGGGATCAACTCCGGGGAGCTCGGCCCTGACGATGAACTCCTTGTCGGTCTCGGAGAGGTCCAGAGAAGGCACCCAGGCATCCTCCCCAAAAGAGGGGAACTGAGGCCTCCAATCGAAGAAGTCCCTCATGATGTCATCCACGGCCCGACGGAAGAGGTCCACCTCTCGAGACATCCTCCAAGGAACCAGCTCGAACATGGCCAACCCCCCTTTCGTTCGTAATTGTTCGTTATCAAAGAGCTTTTTCTTTCTGTGATGAAAATTATCGCTCCAACCCAGCTTGTCAAGGGGTGGCCCCCTGGCTCCTCTGGCGAAGAATGACCTCGTAAATGAGCTTTTTGGGAAGCCCAGTTTCCTCCTTTATCACCCTCATGGTCTCCTTGGGCCCGAGGGAACACCGTTCCATGAGGAACCTGACCCTCTCTCGAAGCTCAAGCTCCGCAGAAGAGCACTCTTCCATACCCTCGACCACTATGGTCACTTCGCCTTTTATCTGGCTCTGCTGGGCCCAGCTGCGCAGCTCCGTGAGGAGGCCCCTTTTTATTTCCTGGAAGGCCTTTGTGAGCTCCCTCACCACTGCCCCCCTTCTCTCTCCCAGGATCTCCGCCATATCCGCGAGGGTGGAAGAGAGCCTCCTGGGAGATTCGAAGAAGACCATAGTCCTCCTTTCCTTTTTCAAGCCTTCCAGGGTCCTTCTCCTTTGGGCCCTTCCTCTTGGCAGGAAGCCCTCGAATACGAACTTGTTCGCTGGAATGCCACTCATGACGAGGGCTGAGAGTATCACCGAGGGCCCGGGGGCTACCTCCAGTGGGATATGGAGCTCAAGGCACTTTCTCACAAGCCCGTAACCGGGGTCCGAAAGCCCAGGTGTGCCAGCTTCGCTCACCAGAGCTAGACTCTTTCCCTCGAGAAGAATCCTGGAGATCTTATCCGCCTTTTTTTGCCATCTTTCCCCTTGCTCGTGGTAGCTGATTATTGGCTTCGATATCCCGTAAGCCGAAAGGAGCCTTCTTGCAGCTTCGGGGTCCTCTGCCACAACCGAATCCACTCGGGAGAGGACCTCGAGCGCCCTAAGGGTTATGTCCTTGAGGTTGCCTATGGGGGTTGAGACCAAAAATAGGGTTCCTGTCTTCTCTCCCCTCTGCCCTCGATTGGGCGCTCCCTCAT
>JAPWUY010000275.1 GCA_028275295.1 Thermodesulfobacteriota bacterium
GTCGGTCTCTCTCTCACCACTGGAAAGAGCCCGCTTCTGGATCCTTCCCTGGTGAGGTTGCCAGAGAAGCTCCGTCCCCCTCTTGCCAAGGCGAGGGCAGATTTGCTTCACCCCGAGGAGCTCCCACGCCTTGGCATCTACCTCATGGGAACGGATGAGTTGGGAAGGGACGTCTTCTCCAGAATGATGCAGGGCGCTTGGGTCTCCCTCACTGTGGGCTTCGTTGCAGTGGGCATAGCCGTGGGGATAGGAATAGTCCTGGGAGGCATAGCTGGCTATTACGGCGCAAAGCCGCTGCGGATTGGAACCATCTTGGGCCTTGCTGGACTCTTCTCAGGACCCTCTGCCCTCGCGAGCAAAAGGCTCGATATCTTCCTGCTCCTCGAGGGGGCTGGGATTCTGGTCCTTGTTTCCACGAGGTATCTGGGACGAAGGAAGGGATTTGTGGCCAGGTTCTTCACGCTGCCTTGTGTTTCCGTGGACACCCTCATCATGAGAGCTGTGGACGTCATGCTGTGTTTCCCTAGTTTCTTTCTCATTCTCACGGTCGTGGCGATTCTTCCCCCCAGCATATACAACATAATGGCTGTCATAGGGCTCACGAGTTGGATGGGAACGGCCAGGTTCGTGCGGGCCGAGTTTCTGAGCTTGAGGGAGCAGGACTTTGTCCTAGCAGCTAAAGCCCTGGGACTTTCCGATGCCAGGATCATCTTCAGACACCTCGTTCCCAATGCCGTGGCCCCGGTCCTCGTATCGGCCACCCTCGGAATAGCGGGGGCCATTCTCACGGAGGCGGGCTTGAGCTTCCTGGGCTTCGGCGTTCCACCACCCCATGCCACTTGGGGCAATATCCTCTCGGACGGCAAGCGTTTCCTATTCGACGCCCCCTGGCTCACCCTGATCCCGGGATCCGCGGTCCTGACCGTGGTCTTGGCCTTCAACCTATTCGGGGAAGGGCTGAGGGAGGCCTTGAATCCCCGTCTGAGGAGATCCAGGTGAGATGACAGAGGTACTCTTGGAAAAAGAGAAGAAGGGGCCCCTCCTCCAGATGAGAGAGCTCAGGGTGGCCTTCGAGGACGAGGAAGGCTTCCGAGTGGTGGCCCTGGCAGGGGTGGATCTGGTCTTGGACCAAGGGGAGGTTGTCTGCCTTGTGGGCGAGTCGGGATGTGGGAAGACCCTCACTGCCTTGAGCATCATGGGCCTGCTCCCATCACCCCCTGCTGTGGTGGAATCGGGAAGCATCCTATTTTCGGGCAAGGACCTCCTCAGGCTTGGGGAAGAGGAGATGAGGCAGATAAGAGGCAAGGAGATCTCCATGGTCTTTCAGGAGCCCATGACCTCCCTCAATCCAGTTTTCAAAGTAGGGGAGCAAATTGCCGAGGTGATGATGGTCCATGAGGGATCCCATCCCAAGGAGGCCAAGGAAAAAGCGGCGGAACTCCTCGAGGCAGTTGGAATAGGGGACCCCCGCAGGATGATGGAGGCCTATCCCCATCAGCTCAGTGGGGGGCAGAGGCAAAGGGTGATGATAGCCATGGCCCTGGCCTGCGGGCCCAAGCTCCTCATAGCGGATGAGCCCACAACAGCCCTCGATGTCACAGTGCAGGCTCAAATCCTCCACCTCTTCGCCCGTCTCATGGCGAAGAGGAATATGGGCCTCCTGTACATCACACACGATCTTTCCGTCGTGGCCCAGATAGCCAAAAGAGCCGTGGTCATGTACGCGGGATTGGTCGTGGAAGAGGGGCCAGTGAGGGAGATCTTCAGGAATCCAGCGCATCCTTACACAGTGGGTCTCATGAACTCCATAGCAGCCCTGGCCCGAAAAGGGCAGGCCCTGAGGAGCATACCTGGAAGCGTCCCAGATCCCTCTTCCAGGCCCGAAGGGTGCCCGTTCCACCCCAGGTGCTCCCTGAGGAAGGATGTTTGCTCGAGAGAAAATCCTCCCATGTGCCACTTGGGGGACAATCACTGGGCGAGATGCCCTGTGGTCCAGGGATCGTGGTGAGATGAAGGTGTCATAGAATGGAGTCCCAGGTGAGAGAGTACCTTGGCTCCATGGTGGAGATTCCACTCATGGAAGTGATGGGGGTGCGGAAATGGTTCCCCCTCACGAGGGGCTTCCTCCGGAAGGTGGTGGGCTGGGTCCATGCTGTGGACGGAGTGGACCTCCAGATCCCCAGAGGAGGTACCTTGGGTCTTGTGGGGGAGTCTGGATGTGGCAAGTCCACATTGGGGAAACTCCTGGTGGGGCTCATTCAACCGGATGGGGGGCAAATCCTCTTTGAAGGACAGGACCTGAGTACCCTGGATGGTCCCAAGGCCAGGGAATTCAGAAAAAAGGTACAGATAATCTTTCAGGACCCGTACAGCTCCCTCAATCCTAGAATGAGGGTGGGGCAAATCCTGCAAGAGGGCTTGATGCAGGGGGGAGTGGAGGACAGGAGGGAGAGGAGAATCCTGGTGGAGGAGCTTTTGGAAAGAGTCGGGCTTCCCCGCGGGGCTGCTCATCGCTATCCCCACGAGTTCTCGGGGGGTCAGCGCCAGAGGATCGGTATTGCCAGGGCCCTCACGGTAGGGCCGAGGCTCATAGTGTGCGATGAGCCAGTATCCGCCCTCGATGTGTCCGTCCAGGCCCAAATAATCAACCTCCTTTTGGAACTCCAAGAGGAGATGGGCCTGAGCTACCTTTTCATAAGCCACGACATTCACTTGGTGAGATACGTGAGCCATCATGTGGCCATAATGTATGGGGGGCAAATAATGGAGTACGCGCCAGCCCATGGGCTGGAGAGGATGGTCTTCCACCCCTATTCTCAGGGCCTGCTCCAGGCGGTCCCCGTTGCGGATCCCGATGTCCCCTTGAGGCCACCGCTACTGAGGGGAGAGGTGGGCAGTTCCGTGAACCCACCCCCAGGTTGCAGGTTCCAGGCAAGATGCTGGTTAGTGGAAGAGAGGTGCCGGAAAGAGGAGATAGGATACTATCCCTTGGAAGGACATCTGGTAAGGTGCTGGAAGGTGGCCAAGGGCTGAGGTTATGGGGAAAGACCCGCCTCACAATCCGGCCGCACAGAGGGCGCCCGTCCGAAAGAATCGCTCTTGGCGTGATTGCCGGCCCTTGGCCGAAAGGCCAACTTGCCTCGGATGGTCAGCCCCGGGGAGGGGCGGGCTCCGCACGCCCGTAAGGAGGGCACGGGCTTGACCCGGGGCATGTCACCGCTAGGCCCCGGGGCCCTCATTAACGGATGTGGTCGTAATGAAATGCCTCGGCATCCGTGTGGCCTTGCCAGGCGGGCGCACAGAGTGCGCCCCTCCGAGAAAAGCGCCTTTCGCATCATCCCAGGGTCTTCCCCGCAAGGCCTCTCCCCCCGGCTTGGCCCCTTCGCGGAGGGGCGGGCTCCGCACGCCCGCAAGGACACCATTGGCTTCACTCGACCATTTCCCCAGTAGGCCACCGGCCCTTCGTCTACCTCCCGGCCGTCATGCCATACCGGGGCTTGCGTACGGCCTTCCAACGCGGACGCGGAGACCGCGCCCCTCCGAGAAAACCACCATCCGCATTGTCCCCGGGTTTTCCCCCGAGGCCTCTCACCCAAGCTTGCCACCCAGCGGAGGGGCGGGCTCCGCACGCCCGCAAGGACTGCCTTGGCTTCATCCGGGCATGTCCCCGTAGGCCAACCGGCCTCTCGTCTCCGCATCCGGTAGGAATGAAATGGCTCGGCACAAGTTTCGCCATGCCATAAAAGCGCACAGAGTGGGCCCGTCCCAAAAGGTCGCCCCTCGCCTCTTCCCGGAGGCCTACACGCTGAGCCCCTCCCCCCTGCGCCTGGCCCTTTTGAGGAGATTCCCTTCGCGGTAGGGTTCTAATCGGGCATCATTGACTCGATGGTGAAGATGGAATAAGGTTTTCCTCGAGTCACTGGGCTTCCCATTGGTTTTGGAGGCCAGTGATATTCCCTTGAGGACCTGGGCGGATCTCATGGAGTTTAGCGCCCTTTTCGATTTCTCGGAGCTTTTGGAGGCCACGGTGAAGCTCACTGTGGCTGCCTTGCTTGGGGCAATGGTGGGTTACGAGAGGGAGGCCCATGGCGAGGCAGCCGGCTTCAGGACCTTCA
>JAPWUY010000276.1 GCA_028275295.1 Thermodesulfobacteriota bacterium
TCCGATAGCGAGTTGCCTGAACTCTTGGAAAAAGTCTTGCCCCTTAACCAGGTGGTCAGGGTGGATGCATACGTCCCTGGCTGTCCACCCTCGCCCGAGGCCATTGCCCATGCCTTGAAGGCAGTTTTGGCCGGCAGAATAGAGAGCATTCCAGTTGCCCTTCTCCACTTCGATTGAGGAGGTCTCCCAATGGCTATCTCGCGGAAGATCACCATAGATCCCATCACCAGGATAGAAGGCCACGGTAAAGTGACCATTCACCTGGATGAGGAAGGAAACGTAGCCCAGGCCAGATTCCATGTGACACAATTCAGGGGCTACGAAAGGTTCTGTCATGGAAGACCCCTTGAAGAGATGCCCGTAATTACCCAGAGAATATGTGGCATCTGCCCTGTAAGCCACCATCTCGCCTCAGCCAAGGCCTGCGACGCCATAATGGGAGTCGAGATACCCAGAACTGCTTCTTTGCTGAGAGAGCTTTTGCACATGGGCCAGTACATTCAGTCCCATGCCTTGCACTTCTTTCATCTGGCCAGCCCTGACCTCCTTCTCGGATGGGATTCGGAACCTCCAACGAGGAACATAGTGGGGGTCGTGAGACAATTCCCCCAGGTTGCCCTGATGGGAATAAGGCTCAGGAAGTTCGGCCAGGAGATAATCCAAGCTCTGGGAGGAAAGAAAATTCACCCTGCATTCGCTGTCCCGGGCGGGGTGAGCGAGCGTCTGTCGATCCAGAATCGCGACCGACTTCTCAAGGGTTTCCATGAGGCCACGGAGGCCTGGGCCACGGCCATGGGGTTCCTGAAAAAGTGGTGGCACGAGAACCTGACCGAGGCAAATTCCTTCGCCTCCTTCTCTTCAGGCTATGCAGGGCTTGTGGACGAGATGGGGAATCTGGCCCTCTATGATGGCAAGATAAGATTTTGTGGGCCAAAAGGCGAGGCCCTGGGCGAATGCCATGGCGAAGCTTATCTGGATTTCATAGGCGAGATGGTGGAACCATGGTCCTATCTCAAATTTCCTTTCCTCAAGGCCTTGGGATACCCTGGAGGAATCTACAGGGTTGGCCCCCTGGCGAGGCTCAACGTGTGCCAAGGGGTCTCCACTCCAAAGGCGCAAGAGGAGTTGGAGGAGTTGAGAAGCTCTGCCCCCAGGTGGCCAGCTGAGGGCTCGCTCCTCTACCACTGGTGTCGTCTCGTGGAGCTGATATATGCCCTGGAGAGGGCCAAGGAGCTCCTGGAGGATGAGGAGATATGCTCCAAAGAGACGAGGATCACGTACTCCAAGCCAGCCAAGGAAGAGGGAGTGGGTGTTGTGGAGGCCCCTCGTGGGACCCTCATCCACCACTATCGAGTGGACGAGCATGGGGTGATCAAGGATGTGAATCTAATAGTTGCGACTGGCCACAATAACCTGGCAATGAATGAGGCCGTGAAGGCTGTGGCCAAAGCTTACATTCACCGCGGACAGATCACAGAGGGGATCCTCAACAGGATCGAGGGGGCCATAAGGTGTTACGACCCCTGCCTTTCCTGCTCTACCCACGCAGTGGGCCAGATGCCACTTATTGTGACGGTCTATGACTCCGGGGGTGAGAAGATAGGCGAGATAACGAGGAGCATCGAATGAGCGGCAGAGCCTATGTGGTTGGGTTTGGCAACACAGCGAGGGGAGATGACGGAGTGGGACCCCTGGTAGTGAGAAGGTTGCGGGCGAGTGGTTTGAGCTCCGCGAGAGTTCGTTTTCTGGTAAGGGAGGAACTCTCTGACGATCTTCTCGACTGCCTCGAGGAAGCATCCTTGATAATCTTCGTTGACTCCTCTGTGGGGAAAAGCTCCGAGGATGTTCACTGGAAGAAGATCCAGGCCTCGAGATTTCCAAGCTCTTTCACCCACGCGATGACGCCTCAGACATTCCTTTGGCTTCTCCATCTGGTAAAAGGGAAAAGGCCTGAGGCGTGGCTCGTCGCAATTCCTGGAGAAGAGTTCGAATCAGATGGGGTCATAAGCCCCAAAGCCATGAGCATGGCTTTGAAGGCCGAGGTGGAGATAAAACAGTTCCTCAAAAGGTGGACCCGGAAAGATAAAGCCTTCGACCAATGCCATTTCGACGGTGAGATTGCATCCCTTCTCACCAATGGGTAAAAAAGGAGGGGACCATGGCCAGCGGAGCTGATGTGCTTATCATAGACGATGACAGGGATCTTGTTAGTTCCATGAAGATCATCCTCGAGTGCAGGGGCTTTTCCGTGCGAACCGCCTACAATGGCAAACAGGGCTACGAGCGGATCCTGGAGAAGGCTCCCGATATCGTAATCCTCGATGTGATGATGACAACTGATACGGAGGGCTTCGATCTGGCTCAGAGGCTCAAGGCAGATCCGAGATTCAGCAACATACCCATCGTGATGACGACAGGTTTTCCCCAAAAGATGGCCCAGCAGGGCCCGGAGCGGTTCCAGCACATACTGGGAATGGAGTGGCCAGTCTCCAAGCTCTTGGAGAAGCCCATAGACCCCCAAGAACTATTGGAAGTCGTGGAGTCTTTTCTCAAAGAGGCCGGCAAGCTCTGATGCCGGAGTCTGGCCCAGAAGAGGGTGCTTCCCTGGGGCCGAGGAGCTTTTATGGAGCTGGGATGGGAGCTCATAAAGGAGCAGATCTTCTTCAGAAAGGAACTCAAGGAAAGAGTATTCTGGTTCATAAAGCTGAGGTGGGCGGCAGTGGCTCTGGCCCTCCTCGGTACTCTAGCCGCGTATCTCGCCTATGAGCCCTTGAATTACAGGGCTCTTCTTGTGACCATAGGCGCTGTACTCCTTTACAACTCCATTCTTGCCATAGCTGGAAGGCACCTAGGAGCTGAACGTGCGGAGCTGAGAACCTTCTTCGCATTCGCCCACTGCCAGATATGCATGGATCTAGGGGCCCTTTTCATAGTGATCTACCTTACAGGAGGATCATCGAGTCCCCTCATCATTTTTCTCCTCTTTCACATTGTGCTTGCGGGAATCCTGCTTTCGAGGAGAAGTTGCTTCCTGTACGCCATCGGAGTCATTGGGGTCTTGGTATCCATGGTATGGGCCGAGACAGTGGGCGTGATTCACCCTGACCCACCTCCCCTTTTGGCTGAGGAGGGCCACTGGGTGAGGCTGGGGTTTCTGGCGTCGGCTTTCATGGTAGGTGCATTCTTGATCACCACCATTGCTCACTCCCTAAGAATGAAAGGAAGGGAGCTTCTCAGGGTCTCTTCGGAGCTCCAGCTCACCACCTCGAGACTGACGGCTCTCTACGAAATGGTCAAAGAGATGGCCAGGCAGACCGAGCTTCAGAAACTAATGGATTCGGCAACTAGACTCGGGGCCACCATCATGGGCGTAAAGGCATGTTCCATAAAGCTTCTGGATGAGGAAGGAAGGTACCTGAGATTCGCCTCCACCTATGGACTGAGCCGTGACTATGTGTCAAAGGGGGCCATAGAGGTAGAAAAGAGCCCCATCAACAAGAGAATCCTGGAGGGTGCAGCCTATTCCATAGGGACCATAAGCCGAAAAGACTATTTTCAATATCCTGAGGACATAGAGAGGGAGGGAATCGCTTCCATGTTGTGCCTCCCCTTGAAAGCCGGAAGCAGGGTCCTCGGAGTATTCTGCGTCTATAGCGATAGGACCTACCATTTCCGGGAGGCAGACACTTCTTTCTTCTCCCTCATGACCGATCTCACGGCAATGGCCATAGAGAGGCTCAGAAGCGAGCTCTCCAAGACGTGGTTCTTCAACAAAGCAGCCCACCAGCTGAGGGCACCTCTCCATGCCCTCATGAGCATGTTGAGGGTAGTGAAAGAGGGATATCTGGGGCCAATTACAGAGAGGCAACTGGAGGTCATAAATAGGTGCGAAAACAGGCTTCGCCTCATGGGCCAGCTCATAGATGATCTCATGAGGTTGGGAGAGAGGAGGGCTCGAGGTCTACCCCTCAGGATCGAGCCCCTCCATATAGGGGACATCGCGCGAAGGGTCGTCTCCTTGTTCGCTGAGCAGGCGGAGAAAAAAGGCGTGAGCTTGCAGCTGGAGATCTCGGATCCGGTGCCCAATGTCCTCGGGGAGGAA
>JAPWUY010000277.1 GCA_028275295.1 Thermodesulfobacteriota bacterium
TGGCAAACTCCCTTGTCCAAGGATCCTGGTAGCGGGAGTTTGCCTCCGAGAGCACCTCCTTGTGAAAATAGGTGGGGCATCCCTTGGAGGAAAGCCCTCCCTCTACCCTGCATGCCCTCTTGGAGGTTTCGTGCCCGCAGGAAGCGCAGGAAGGCGAAATGGATTCTCTTTCTCCCTCCTTCATCCTCACACCCCCTCCCATCTCGAGAAAATCAGCGTCGCATTGGTTCCACCGAAACCGAAGGAATTGGAAAGGGCCACCCTCATATCCATTGGCCTTGCCTTGTTGGGCACATAGTCGAGATCGCATTCGGGGTCTGGGTTCGTGTAATTTATCGTTGGGGGGGCGACCTGGTGCTTCAGTGCCAGACAGGTGAATGCTGCCTCGGCTGCCCCAGCAGCACCCAGAAGGTGGCCTGTCATGGACTTGGTCGAACTCACAGCCAACCTGTAGGCGTGCTGGCCAAAGACCCTCTTGATGGCCAGGGTCTCGATGGCATCATTGAGGGGGGTAGAGGTGCCATGAGCATTGATGTAGTCCACCTCCTCCGGGGCCACTTGGGCATCTTCGAGGGCCATTTTCATGCAGAGGATAGCCCCTTTCCCCTCGGGGTCGGGCGCTGTGTAGTGGTAAGCATCGTTGCTATACCCGTAGCCTTTTATTTCCGCGTAGATCTTGGCCCCACGCCTCCTGGCATGGTCCGCCTCCTCCAAGATCAGCATGGCGGCGCCTTCTGAGGGGACGAACCCATCTCGGTCCTTGTCGAAGGGCCGACTTGCCCCTTGGGGATCGTCGTTTCTCGTGGAGGTGGCCTTCATGATGTCGAATCCAGCTACCATGAGGGCCGTGAGAGAGGCCTCGGTGCCTCCTGCGAACATGACATCTGCCTGCCCCCTCTGAATCACCTTGAAGGCATCCCCTATGGCATGACTGCTCGCAGCACAGGCCGTGACAGTGCATGTATTGGGCCCCCTCACCCCATAGCGCATTGCAACCAACCCCGGTGCCATATTGGCTATCATCATGGGGATGAAGAAGGGGGATATCTTCTTGGGACCTCCGTCCAAGAAGGATTTGAAGTTCCTCTCGAAGGTCTCCAGTCCTCCGAAGCCTGTTCCGATTATTACCCCTGTCCTGTCTTTGAGCTCCTCTGTTATCTCGAGCCCCGAGTCCTCCAGGGCCATCTGAGCCACAACCAAGGCATATTGGCAAAAGTCGTCATAACGCCTGGCCTCCTTGGCATCCAGGTACCTGGAGCGATCAAACTCTTCCAATTGGCCTGCTATTTGGGTCTTGAAGGGCGAGGGATCGAATTTGT
Source organism: Thermodesulfobacteriota bacterium (assembly GCA_028275295.1). Classification (GTDB taxonomy): domain Bacteria; phylum Desulfobacterota; class Desulfocorpusculales; order Desulfocorpusculum; family Desulfocorpusculum; genus JAPWUY01. The sequence continues at coordinate 1,320 of JAPWUY010000277.1, forward strand.
GAATTCTGCTTATGCCCGAGCGTCCCTCGACGCAAGCCTTCCAGGAAGGCTCTGTTCCTATGCCCAGAGGAGTGAGCATTCCTATTCCCGTTACTACAACACGTCTCGACATGGGTGACCTCCTCGAATCATCGCAAGTTTTGCCATTTTACCAAAACTTCTGCCCCAGCATAAAGGCATATGAAACCGGGGGGTCTTGGGGCCCACTGGCTCGATCTCCCCATCCGGCCGCAAAACCCAATTCCAGGGTCTCGAACATCTCAGCCCCAGGGGGATGGCCACAGCTCAAAGCACTGAATGCCTATTCTTCAATGTTTCCTTTCCAAATTTCAACCTCGGATGCCAAGGCGCACTCCCTTGTCCCGAGCCTTTTGCCAGAAAAGACGTTTTTTTCCTGGTCGAGGGAAATGAGACCTTCTGGGGAGATCTAACCGAAGGAGAGGGCCCCCTGGGGCGATCCGGCAAATGGCTCGGGTGGCTTTCCTCTCGGGGGGATTCGCTTCCGCGTCCGTGCCGCAGCGTTTTGCGCATCTCGGGGCATTTCGTTGGGGCCAATGGATTGGTCGAGGGACCAGTGACCTAATGGGGAGGTGCCTGGGTGAAGTCCACGCCCTCCCTGGGGCCGGGCAGACCCCGTCAATCCCTAGGCTCCATTCGCCCAATTCCCGGAAAAGACCCGCCAGGGCCTCTGGGAGCGGATCTTTTTCCAGGTTTCTCTATAATCCCTTCATTATTCTCTCCGAGAGAAAGGCAATTTGGTGGCGTGTTGTGGCATCGGCCACGCACTTCTTCTGGATGACTGCCAAGGAGTGAATCACCGATGCATGATCCCTCTTGAAGGCCTTGCCTATGGCCGTGAGAGTCGCATCCGTGTGCTTCCTGCAAAGATACATCGCTATCTGCCTCGGGTAGTAGAGGGACCTCTTCCTGGACTTGGACACTATCGCCTCTGGCTCTATCTTGAAGTAGTTGCACACACACTCAAGGATTTGCTCTATCGTGGGTTTGGCGGGGAAGGAATTATCCCTCAGTATCGTCGAGGTGACCTCTCTTGCGAGATCCAGATCGATGGGCCTTCTGAGCAAGGAGGCCTTGGCTATCAGGTTTATAAGCCCGCTTTCCAGTTGCCTCACGTTCCCCGTCAGTCTTTTGGCCAGAAACTCAGTCACATCGTCTGGCAAGCTCACCCCTTCCTGTCTTGCCTTTTGCTGCAGAATCCTGCATCGGGTCTCTGGGTCAGGAGGCTTTATGTCGACCACGAGGCCGCTTGTGACCCTGGACTTGAGGGTCTCTTCCATCTCCGGGATCTCTTTGGGGGGCAAGTTGCTAGTGAGGACTATTCTCTTCTTGGCGCTCGTCAAGGCATCGAGGGTGTGGGCTAGCTCCATTTGGGTATGGGCCTTGCCGCTCAGAAACTCGATCCCGTCTATCACCAACAAATCACACTGGTTTCTGTATTTCTCCTTGAATTGGTCTAGCTGCTTCCTCCTCAGCCCATTGACCATTTCTGTTACGAAGCCCTCGGCAGTGGTGTAAAAGACCTTCTGCCCGGGTGTCTTCTCAAGCACGTGATTTCCCACAGCACAGGACAGATGGCTTTTGCCCAGGCCCACATCCGCGAGGACGAGAAGGGGATTGTACCTCGTCCTCTGGGACCTGGCGACCTCGAGAGCAGCACTGTAGGCGAACTCGTTGCAAGGCCCAACGACGAATCTCTCGAAGGTGAAGTCCCTTATGAGTCCTGACCGCCAATGGGGCGATGAGCCAATCTCCCGAAAATCGAGCTGAACCGGGCCCTGCTTCTGGGGCTTCTGCTTGGTCCTCTCCTCGGTCACCTTGAGCTTTATGGGCCTGTCAGTGCCGGCAGCCTCCCTTATTGCCTCTTGGAGCCTCTTTCTGTGATGCCTTTCTATCCACTCCTTAAAAAATGCATTGGGACACTCGAAGACGAGAGCCTCCCCGTCATTCCCCACAAGGCGAAGAGGTTCTATCCAGGTCTGGAAACCATCGGCATCCATGGAACATTTGATGGCCTCTTTGGCTTTTTCCCAAACGGCTTCCATGTCCTCCACTCCTGGATATTCTTGCGAGGATAAAAGGTCGAGATCATCGTCCCCGTCGCGGGGTGTCAGGGGATAGTCTGTATGTTCCTTCCATCCCCCACGGGGAGTCAAACCCCCCTTTCGCCAAGCCGCTAGCGGTTTCTGCCAGAGGCTCTCTCCGAGGGGAGAGGCGCAGAACCATTTGATATCCCATTGGGCCTCTGGATAGATGTCGAAAATACCAAAGAGACTCGGCCTGGGCAGAAAATCAAGGGGTTTTCGATGGATCGATACTTTTTCAACAACCTATCCCTGACCCGGGTTTTTGTCAATATCTTCGATTTTCGCTCGAAATCTCATTTTTTCTCACTCTTTCTTCTTTTTGACTTTTGCTCTTCGCCCAGGGTATATAGGACTCATGAACCCTTTGGACATAGCTATCTTGGCAATTTTGATCGTGAGTGCCATCTACAGCACCTGGAGGGGCTTCGTTCGTGATATATTCTCGCTTGTGGGAATAGGAGGGGGTCTCCTCCTTGCGGCCCGCTTCTATCCAGAGGTCTCCGAGCACCTTAGGCCGTGGGTGGAGACCCAGTGGTTGGCTGTGCTCATTGCCTGCGGCATCATATTCTTAACGACTTGGCTCGCAATATCCATCTTGGGTAGGATGGTCAGCAGGACCCTGAGAGTGCTGAGCCTGGGGTGGCTTGACAGGACAGCTGGATTC
>JAPWUY010000278.1 GCA_028275295.1 Thermodesulfobacteriota bacterium
CCAGGTGTTGATTCTGGAAGAGGATCCCACCTCTGTTTCGGGGAAGTATCAACACCTGGACTACGATGCCATCGTGACCAATCGGAAAGGAGTGGCCATTGGGGTCCTCACGGCCGATTGTCTCCCCATCATGCTCTATGATCCTTCCCAGGAGGTCATAGGCATAGTGCATGCGGGGTGGAGAGGGACTTGTCTCAACGTGGTGGGGAATGTGATCTCCAAGATGAAGAAGGTCTTTGGAGTGGATCCCTCGAACCTCCTCGTGGGATTGGGCCCCTCTATTGGAGAATGTTGTTACGAAGTGGATGTCAAGGTGGTGCGGGCCATAAAAAACAGCACCAGCCGTTGGAAGGACTTCATAAAGCCCCTCAGGGCCAACAGATACACGATGGATCTGGTAGGCCTCAATGTTCATCAGATCCTTCAGGCCGGGGTACCTGAGGGCAACGTGGTGCGGATAAATGCTTGCACCTGTTGCAACTCCAAGATCTTCTTCTCCCACAGGGCAAGCAAGGGAAAGACCGGGCGGCAGCTCAATTTCATCCAGCTCACAGATTGACCTTTTGGCACGCTTTTTTTCGAAACCGAGGCGATCCATGCCAAAGGGAATGGAAATTTGGATTGACACGGGAAAGGGGATTGGGTAGAGTGAAAATTGCCTTGTGATCCCGCCCAGGGAATGGCACGGACCGCAATCCTTCTCCCAGAGAGTGAACCAATCAGCGCTTCGCGCTCCGCAAAAATCAATGGAAAAGCCAAGGGCCGGAAATAAGAGAGAGACTTCCAGCTCAACTCCGAAGCAGAAGGATCGTGTTTCGGACTCGACTGCCACAAACTCCCTCATTACACGGAGTGAGGAAGAGAATATGAGCGAAGAGAAAGAGGTGAAGAGGCCAAAGATGAACCTGATGGAACTGAAAGAGAAGAAGATCTCCGAGCTCCTGGAGATAGCCAGAAAACTCCAAGTGGAAGGGGCAAGCGGTATGAGAAAACAGGAGCTCATCTTCGCCATCCTTCAGGCACAGACGGAGAAAAACGGCTATATCTATGGAGAAGGGGTCTTGGAGATCCTCCCGGATGGCTTCGGCTTCCTCCGTTCTGCGGACTACAGTTACTTGCCAGGCCCCGATGATATCTACGTCTCCCCTTCTCAGATAAGGCGTTTCAACCTGAGGACAGGGGATACGGTCTCCGGTCAAATTCGACCCCCAAAGGATTCCGAGAGATACTTCGCCCTTCTGAAGGTGGAGGCGGTGAACTACGAGGATCCCGAGGTCGCGAGGGACAAGATCCTCTTCGACAACCTCACTCCCCTTTACCCTCAGGAGAGGATAAGGCTCGAGACCACTCCCGACCAGATCTCCATGCGCATAATGGACCTTCTTTGTCCCATAGGTAAGGGACAGAGGGGACTTATAGTTGCTGCTCCCAGAACCGGAAAGACCATCCTATTGCAGAACATAGCGAACAGCATCACCCAGAACCACAAGGAGATAATACTGATAGTGCTCCTCATAGATGAAAGGCCCGAGGAAGTCACGGACATGATGCGCTCGGTGGATGCGGAGGTGATAAGCTCCACCTTCGACGAGCCGGCTTCGAGACACGTGCAGGTCGCGGACATGGTCCTGGAGAAGGCCAAGAGACTCGTTGAACACAAGAAGGACGTGGTCATACTCCTCGACAGCATAACCAGGCTGGCCAGGGCCCACAACACGGTCGTGCCTCCCAGTGGGAAGATCCTCTCAGGAGGAGTGGATGCCAATGCCCTCCAGAGACCCAAGAGATTCTTCGGGGCAGCTCGCAACGTGGAAGAGGGCGGAAGCCTCACCATCATAGCAACGGCCCTCATAGAGACTGGGAGCAGGATGGACGAGGTGATCTTCGAGGAGTTCAAGGGAACTGGCAACATGGAGATCCAGCTGGATAGGAGATTGGCGGACAAGAGGATCTTTCCCGCTATAGACATAAACAAATCGGGAACGAGGAAGGAGGAGTTGCTGATACCCAAGGAGGACCTGAACAGAATCTGGATCCTCCGAAAGCTCCTGTCCCAGCTGAACCCGGTTGAGGCAATGGAGTTCTTGATAGACAAGCTCCAGAAGACCAAAAGCAACAGAGAATTTCTCGACTCCATGAGCGCATGATGAGAAGCTCATGACATTCCAAGGAGGCTTCGATGAAAAAGGGGATCCATCCCAAATATGACAAGTGCATAATAACTTGTGCGTGCGGCAATGTCATAGAGACAAGGAGCACAAAGCCCGAGATAAGGGTGGAGATCTGTTCCAAATGCCATCCTTTCTTTACGGGGAAACAGAAGCTTGTGGACTCTGCAGGAAGGGTCGAGAAATTTCAGAAGAAATTCGGGCAGGATTATCTGGATAAAAAGAGCAAAGGTTGATTAGGCTCTTTGGCGCAGAAGAAGGAGGCCCCATGGGGTGGATCTTTCCCCAGAGGCCAAGGAGATAACGGAATAGGGGCTCCAGTCCCTCGGCACAGTTGCACCTCAGCCAGAGGAAGATGCTAGAGATGGGCACGGGAAAGTGGCCTCGGGTTTGGGGCCCGAGCTTCTGGTGAGGCCACCTCGATGAGGAGGGGGAGCAGGGGAAGAGGGCCCTGAGCCTGGGAGAGGGAGATGTGGGACAAACTCGCCGCTCTCGAAGAGCGATACCGGAGCCTTGAGAGAAGGCTTGCAGATCCAGAGGTATCCAGACAGCCCTCCCTTTACCAAAAGCTCGCCAAGGAACTCTCAGAGCTAGGTCCTCTGGTTGAGACCCTCAGGGCCCACAGGGCCACATCCGAGCAGCTCGCGCAAAATCGCCAGCTTCTCCGGACCGAGAGGGACCCCGAGATGAGGGCCCTTGTGGAGGAGGAGATTGCCGCGCTTCAGGCAAGGCAGGTGGAACTCGAGATGAGGCTCAAGGAGCTTCTCGTCCCCAAGGACCCCCATGACGAGAAGAACGTCTCCCTGGAGATAAGAGCCGGGACAGGAGGCGAGGAAGCAGCGCTTTTTGTCGCGGACCTCTTCCGGATGTACTGCCGCTACGCCGAGAGGCGAGGATGGAAGGTGGACATAGTGGACAGCCACCCCACGGGTGTGGGGGGATTCAAGGAGATAATAGCTCTGGTGGAGGGCAAGGGGGTATTCAGCCGCCTCAAGTACGAAAGCGGCGTTCACAGGGTCCAGAGGGTGCCCATCACCGAATCCCAGGGCCGAATCCACACCTCCGCAGTCACTGTGGCGATCCTCCCTGAGGCCGAGGACGTGGAAGTTCATCTGGATCCATCTGATCTCCGAATAGACGTCTTCAGGTCCTCAGGCCCTGGGGGACAGAGCGTGAACACAACGGATTCGGCAGTGAGGGTGACCCACATCCCAACGGGCTTAGTGGTGACCTGCCAGGATGAGAAGTCCCAACACAAGAACAAGGCCAAGGCACTCAGGGTCTTGAGGGCCAGGCTCCTGGATCGCATGTTGGAGGAGCAGAGGAGAGCCATCTCCGAACAAAGGAGAAGCCAGGTGGGCACAGGGGACAGGAGCGAGAGGATAAGAACCTACAATTTTCCCCAAGGCCGAGTGACGGACCACCGCATAGGGCTAACGCTCTATCGTCTCTCCGAGGTCCTGGACGGGGATCTCGACGAGATAATAGAAGCCCTCCAGGCCCATTACAGGGCAGAGGCCCTCAAGGAGGCTAGCTGAGAAGCATGGCCCATGGCCGGCCTCTCATGGAACTGGTAAGAGAAGCCGCGGAGTACCTCAGGAGAAAGGGGATCAAGACCCCCAGGCTCGATGCAGAGGTCTTGATGGCCCATGCCCTCGGATGCAAGAGAATTGATTTGTATCTGAGATTCGACGAGCTTCTTCTAAAAGAGGAGGTCGACGTTTACAGGGAGCTTGTGAGACGAAGGGGGAAGAGGGAGCCGGTCGCATACATAACTGGCTCGAAGGAGTTCTGGTCCATTCCCCTGAGAGTTGACTCGAGGGTCTTGATCCCCAGACCGGAGACCGAGACACTGGTCGAGGCTTGCTTGGAGGAGCTCAGGGAAATCGCATCCAGCTCCCCAAATC
>JAPWUY010000279.1 GCA_028275295.1 Thermodesulfobacteriota bacterium
ATCCTTCCATGACGCCATAAGGGCCATAGACATGAACGTGATATTCCTCCTCATGGCCATGATGATCATAGTGGGGGTGCTCAAGAGGACAGGGCTCTTCCAATGGCTGGCTTACAAGAGCTTCCAGATGGCCAGGGGAAATGTCTATGCGCTTGTATCCCTCTTGATGTTCGTCACGGCCTTCACATCAGCCTTTCTCGACAATGTCACCACAATGCTCCTCATAATACCAGTCACCGTGGAGGTGTGCGTCACCTTGAGGATAAACCCTGTGAGCGTCCTCATCCCCGAGGCATTCGCATCCAATGTCGGGGGTACAGCGACCCTCATAGGCGATCCTCCCAATATCATGATAGGCTCCTACGCTCATCTGACCTTCATGGACTTCGTGAGAAACCTAGCGCTGATCTGTGGTATCTGCCTTGCCGTTTCCATCCTCTATTGTCTGATCTGGTATCGGAAGGAGTACTCCAAGGCACAAGTGGGGAATGTGGAAGAGATGGTGAGAAGGCTCAGGGAGGAGTACCAGATAACGGACAGGAGACTCCTAACCCAGGGCGGGATAGTTCTGGGGGCGACCATATTCCTCTTCATAATCCACGGGGCGCTCCATATGGAGCCCAGCATAGCGGCAATGACGGGGGCTGCGCTGCTTTTGGTTGTGAGCAGGGTGAACATAGTGGAAATGTTGGAGCACGAGATCGAGTGGCCCACCCTGATATTCTTCATGATGCTCTTCATAGTTGTTGCGGGGGCAGAGGAGACTGGCCTCATCCAGATGATAGCGGACTGGGTCAAGGAGGTATCGGGTGGGTCGTTGGTCGTGGCTATCCTCATGATACTCTGGGTGTCGGCCATCCTTTCAGCTATCGTGGACAATATCCCTTTCACCGCTACCATGCTTCCCATAGTGGCATACCTCACGAGCACGATTCCGGGAGCTCAAGGGGGGGTCCTCTGGTGGGCTCTGGCCCTGGGGGCCTGCCTGGGAGGAAATGGGACCATGATAGGCGCTAGCGCCAACGTGGTCACAGTGGGGATGGCAGAGAGAGCGGGTTATCACATATCCTTCATGGAATACACGAAGATGGCCTTTCCGCCCATGATCATCACTGTTTTGCTTTGCATGGGATGGCTTCTCTTGGTTGAGATATGAGACTTTGGAGATTCGGGGAGGTAAGCCCAGTGAGGGAGAACACCATAGTTTGCGGGGTCACGGGCTCCGAGGTTTCGGAGAGAGCTGTCAGGGAGGCTGCCTTTCTCGCCAAAGAGAGGGGCGCTAGGTTGATCATCACTTATGCTGTGGATGCATCCTTTCTCCACGGCATCACCATTGAGCTCAGGCCGGAGTTTGCTGAGCACTCCTTGGAGCAGATGGGCAAGCACATACTGGAAAGGATGGCTGAGCTTGCGAGGAAAGAGGGTGTCGAGCCCATCTGCGTGATGAAAAAGGGGAGGATGCTCGAGGTCCTAAAAGAGGTCGCCATGGAGAACAAGGGCAGTCTCCTGGTTCTGGGGAAAGAGGAGCCCTCATTTTTTCACAAGGTGCTTTTCAAAGATGAGGTGGAAGACCACGTGAGGGAGCTCCGGGAAAGGACAGGGCTGGAGGTGATGCTCGTCAAGTGAGGCAAAGGGAGTGGGGTCTTTTCCATGGAGAGAGAATGCGTCTTCTGCAAGATAATAAGGGGGGAGAGCCCTGCGGATTTCGTTTACAAGGGAGAGGAAATCGTTGTCTTCAAGGACATAAGGCCTGAGGCACCCATTCACCTTCTCGTTGTGCCGAGAAAGCACATACCGACGGTCAATGACCTCACGGAGGAAGATCGCCTTCTTGTGGGAGAGATGTTTCTCAAGGCTCGAGCTATTGCCCAGAGGCTAGGAATCGCTGAGAGGGGCTACAGGCTCATCCTCAATGTGGAAAGGGGCGGAGGGCAAATAATCTTCCATCTCCACATGCACCTTTTGGGAGGCTGGTGAGAGAAAGTGTCGGGGAAAGCCATTGATCTCCCTTTCGCCGTCAGAGGCAGGAAGGTACCGGCTCAGGTGGTCTTCTTCCTCGCCCTCTCTTCTCTCCACACAATCCTTTTCAATGGGGAGAGGATCATATGGTGGTCAGAAGGGGATATGGTCTCGGCCCTGACACTGGGAGCCCTTCAGGCCACGATGTTCTTGGGCCTTCTCATGGCTCTCTCTTTTTGGAGGGGTGTCCTAATCGTCGGGACTGCCTTGGCAGTGTTGGTGAGCAGTTCCGCGAGTTATTTCATCTCGACCTTTCAGCTCAAGGCCTTCGGTCCCAATACCATGGGTCTGGTTGCTGGCACAAATCTCGAGGAGGCAGCGGGTTTTCTCAGCCAGGAGCTGGTCCTCACCACAGCCTTGGCAGTTCTGCTTTCCATCTTGGCCACATGGGCGAGCGGGAAGTTCTTCGAGGGACCTTCGCCGAGGATGAGGTTTGGGATTCTGGCTGTGATAGGGGCAGTCTCGGCGCTAGCGCATGGGGGAGCTAAAGAGAAGTTGCCCCTCGGACTTCCCTTCGATGTTGCGAGGAACACCATCTCCTACGTTTCCGAGAGGAGCAAACTCCAGAGCCTCTTTATGGAGCGGAGGAACATGCCACTTCCCTCGGCCAGTTTCGAGGGAGATGAATTGATAGTCGTCCTCGTAATCGGTGAGGCTGCCCGGGCTGATCACTTTGAGATAAATGGTTATTCCAGGCCCACGACCCCTCATCTTGCTAGAGACCAGGTCATCTCCTTCAGTGATGTCACTTCTTGCGGAACCCTTACCGACATATCGGTTCCCTGCATGATCACAGCTGCCACCGGAAACGATCCCCGAGAATCTTTCAGGAAGCCTTCCCTGATGGGGATTTTCAAGGCAGCTGGTTTTCCCACGGCCTGGATTTCCAATCAGAGGCTTCTGGGAACACACGACACAGGGGTCTCTGCTCTGGCAAAGGAGGCCGACTTTGTCCGTTACAACAACCCCGAATCTCATAACATCTTTTCAAAGTTGCTCGACGAGGACCTCCTCCCCTTCATGGACGAGTTTCTCCTCCACAATCCCAAAAAGGCCTTCCTCGTCCTCCACTCCATAGGGAGCCACTGGAGGTACGATAATCATTACCCGGACCAGTTCCGTTTTTTCACCCCGACCTGCAGCAGGAGGTCCCCCAAGGCATGTACCCTGGAGGAGGTCATAAACTCCTACGACAACAGCATAGCCTACACCGACTACTTCATTCACCAGGTGATAGAGAGATTGCGAGAAAAGAAGGCCATGGTCTGGTACGTGTCAGACCATGGGGAATCTCTGGGAGAGGGGGGGAGATGGGGGCACGGCCAGAGAGAGGATGTGGAGGAGCAGAGAAAGGTCCCAATGATCGTCTGGGCTTCCGAGTCCTTCAAACAGGCCCTCGGAGAAAAGTGGGAGAATCTCCTGTCCAAGAAAGCTCAGGCCTTGAGTCACGACCATTTGTTCCATAGCGTGATCCATTGTGCGGGGATCGAAACCCGAGAAGTGGCAAAGGAGATGAGCCTCTGCTTTTCGGGAAGCAGAAGGGAAAAAGTAGAGGACCAATGGTAGGGCCCGCTCATTTTCAATGGGCGAGGAGAAAGGGGAACAGGGAGGGAGGTCTTATGGCGGAGGAGATGGAAATTTACCTGAGACCCACTGAGATATTGGATTTCCAAAACCCCAAGGTTTGGGAGACAGCCCAGGAGATCACGAGGGGGTGCCGAGACCAGTTGGAAAAGGCGGTGAGTCTCTATTATTGGGTCAGGGATTCCATCTGGTACGACCCGTATGTGCCCTTTTACAAGGCCGAGCATTACAAGGCAAGCCGCACTCTGGAGGTGCGAAGGGGTTACTGTGTGGGAAAGGCAGCGCTCCTCTGTGCCATGGGGAGGGCCTGCAACATACCAGCCAGGCTCGGTTTCGCCGACGTGAAAAATCATCTGGCCACGCGCCAGCTCATAGAGTGGATGGGTAGCGACCTCTTTGTGTACCACGGATTCACGGAGTTCTATCTCATGGGGAAATGGGTCAAGGCGACCCCAGCCTTCAACAAGG